>JAGFCB010000298.1 GCA_022394775.1 Candidatus Poribacteria bacterium | reverse complement strand
ATCATCGTATCTTTGACGGAGGGGAAGTACTGCCAATCTTGGTGCATCGGAAAGGGCGCGCCTTTTTCCGGTGGTTTACAGAAAAGTTTGGAATGATGCAGCATAATATCCGGTCCGAGGATGGCTTCGGTAATGTCAAGAAATTTCTCCTGCATGAATGCCTGCAACCAGACCCCAGAGAAACTCTGGATATTGTGCGTATGAATAATAACAGATTCACCGCCATCAAGGGCATCCATCAATCTGCCACCCCAGCGAGCATTGACGTTTTCATCGCTTTTGAGGAGCTGATCTACCACTCGATCGAAGTCGCTTTCCATTGTCTTAATCTCCTCCGGTGAGTAGACCCCTTTCGCGAAATAGTATCCGTTTTCTTGAAAGAATTTTCCTATATCTGACATTATGTTTTTGTAACCTCCAAAAAGAGCTCACTCAACCCATTTGGCGAAGGACTGTCGGTTTCCGTAACCTCCCGCTGTAACTCACGAAACCTGTTAAAAACAGCAAACGTACCGTTGTTGAGTATTCCGACAAAGTTTTCGCGCTGCGAATTAGTATTACACACCTTAGAAACATCTTCAAGGCGATTGGTCGCAATTATGACAGTTTTTCCCATGGCTTGAAGTTCACTAAACAATTCTACCATCTCAACCTGTCCACTCGGATCAAGAGGTGTGAGCGGTTCATCAAGCAGCCACAACTGAGGTTCGTGCAGAAAGGTTTTGGCAAATAAAAGCCGTTGTCGTTCACCTGTTGACAACATACCAATTTTAACCTCGCGCAGGTGCTGAATGTCCATTAATTCAAGCACCGCATCAATTGCGTCAGCGCGCCCGCGTTTCTCCAATTTGTATGCAGCGGCAAAAAAATCGAAGTAATCCACAACAGATAACTCAGGATACCCTTCAAATGCGACAGGAATATATCCAATAGACGGACGTACCTGTTTAAGGTTTGCAAATGCGTCAACGCCATCAATAGAAACAGTGCCCGATGTCGGTTGAATCAAGGTTGCTAAAATGTTAAGCAGAAGTGTTTTGCCTGTCCCGTTCCTACCGAGCAAAACGAGACACTCACCGGCTGCTATCTGAAATGTGAGTTCCGTAAGAAACGGCTTCTTTTCAAAGGATTTACACAAATTTTGAACATCAAGCACTTCCACGCTCCCATGATTCAATCTTTCATCCTTGGAATTGAAAGAGAAGACTGGACGGACGGAAGGGTGGGTACCTCCATCCTTCCATCCCAACGCCTTTCGTCTTTTAATATCTGTTAGGACTTACACAGCCCCCTTGCAGGCGGGGTTTCAAACCCCGCCTGCAGTGCGCTGTAATACGTAGTTATCATAGAAAAATGCGTAAGTCCTGTCTGTTTTGTGCGTAAACTCTGTCCTACTAACTTAGATCGACTTTGACAGGTCTACCGAGATCAGCCGATTGCCACGCAGCTTCGGTCAATTGGATGACACGCAACCCGTTTTCAACACCGATCGGGTTCTCTGTCCGTTCACCGCGAATCAATTCAATAAAAGCGACATCTTTGTTGCCAGACGCTGGCATCTCAGCATCATCAACAGGTTCCGGCTGACCGTCCTTCCCTTGACGATAAAGTTGCCCTGCTCGGAGATAGAGTCCACCTTCCTCAAGCCAGATAGAGAAATCTTCTCGAACGCCACCATAAGCGTGTCCAACAATACTGATATTGCACAAGGCACCGGTATCAAACTTGATTGTCATCGCTGTGAGAACATCCACTTCAATGTCTAAGTTGTCTATCATCGCGAAGACAGTGTCAGGGCTCGCTTCCAACACCCAGAGAAGAATGTCAATAAGATGACTTCCAGAATCGTTCAACTGTCCGCCGCCCCCAAGGAATGGATCTTGTCGCCATTTTCCTTGCTGATTTCGATACCAATTCTGCGATTGATGCGCAGCGACGAAATTAACGCGTCCGAGTTCACCACTCTGCACTACATTACGGCAGTATTGATAGGTAGGACTCAGATGCCTTTGATAGCCAATCATCAGATGCAAACCGGTCTCTTCGACCCTCGCAATTACCTGTTTCGCATGATCTACTGTGCAGACCATCGGTTTTTCAGTATGCACATGGCAGCCTGCATCAAGCGCGTCCATGATGTGTTGGAAATGAAGTCCGTGCGGTGAACTAATAACGACAGCATCCGGTTTTACAGCATTTAACATCTCAACGTGGTCGGCATAGGTGGGAAGCGAACCGTCCAAACCGACAGTCTCTTTGAATGCCTCAAGGGACCCTTCATTCGGATCCGCGAGCGCAACAATCTCCACATCTTCGACACCTGACACACTGCGTCCATGTCCGCGTGCGTTACCACCACACCCGATGAATGCAAAGTTTAATTTCTGTTTTGACATACTTACTCCTGATTATATTTTCGTCGACGTTTGTTTAAGAACTGTTTATGTCTATCGGTCCTTAAGTCCCATAGTATCTTATATTTTCGTCGACGTTTGTTTAAGAATCTTGAGAACCTTGAAAGTAAAAAGCCTAATATACCACTCATGATTGTGGTGAAAAGCGCTTCCTGAATCGTTTCCCCATATTTCTCCGAAAAACTTTTCTGTTCTTTCGATAGACCGTGTTTAAGCGTAAGGACATTCTCATTCGCAACTGCCTCGTAAACAACGAACATGCCTTCTTTAATTACAGTGACACTGCTCTGCCTATTCGCAGCAGTTACTTCAAGAAAACCTCTTGCGTCCTCATATCCGTTTTTATAAAGGGAAATGCTGTAGCGTCCTGGAAGTAAAACGAACTCATATTCGCCATCCGCATTGGATAAAGCGTTCTTAGGGTATTTCAAATTTCTATCACTAATATTGACTTTAACACTGCTTATGGGGGTTTGTTGAAAGTCGGTCTCAAAAATTTTACCACGAATCACCCATTTTGTGTCTGTTTCTTGTGAAGGTAAAATCCCATTAGAAATAGGAAGTTTTACAGCGGCAGTCGTCATCCGATTTTCTCGAACAGTCATCCAAATTGTCGTATGATAACTGTCCTTACTAACAGTAACGAAGTAGAGTCCCGATGGTAAATTGTCATGCCGATACTGTCCATCCGCGTCAGATGTTCCAGTGACTTCAATGTCAGCAATAAGGTTAGGATCCCTTTTAACTCTTTCAGCGATAAGAGCAATATCCCTAATTTCAATACCAGCGTTTTCAATCGGATCAGATTGCGGAGATGGCGTTGTAACCTGTAATTGAAGCGTGCCGCCTTTTGGTTCTTTAGAACTGAGCCAATTTTGGAGTCCGGTGAATATATTTTCCTTTTTGTTCATTGTAAGAGGCACATAATGAACACCGCCGTTGGTGACTGACACAGGTTTCCCAATTCGACTTTGGTATCCAGATTTGTGGATATTAATCAGATAATCCCCTGCGGGTATATCTCTGTATATGAATTCACCTGTCTCGGCAGACGTTGTTTCAAAAATACGCCCTTTTTCGTTGTCAATCTGAACACGGACACCAGTAATAGGAAGCTGCGCGGGAGTTGTATCAACAATATATCCGTGGACAATGCCTTTTTGACCCGGTGCGTCTGATTTCTGCGCGGTGGTTTCAGCGATATACAGAACCACACACACAACTAAAATGAGAGTCACCCTAAAATGCAGCATCTATTTTCTCTTTTAAATACCTCAATAAACCTATCTTCGGTAAAGACGCTTTGGAAGCGCGCCCACTTAGCAATACTATTGTTTCCGCATTCCGTGTGTGAGTTTAAAGAGGCTTCCGTCGGCAACCACGGCATAACTGACAAACATACCTTCTTCGGTAACCCCAAGACCATGGTTTCCATTGTTCGTAACAATTAGGGGCATCCCTGTTTTCTCAATATACCCCTCTTTATGGAGGCTAATGAGATAGCGCCCTGGCGACAAACCACGATATTCATATTCACCATCCGCGTTGGTTGTATCACTAAACACAACTCGACTTGCGCCCTCAATCACAACTTTAACATCACTCAAAGGGGCATGAGAAGGATCCATCGCAAGAATCCTGCCGTGGATAACATTCTTTGCGTTTGACCAATCCGATTCTGGTGCCGGTGGAACATTGGCATCTGTGTTTTTATCCGAAATTGAGAGGGATATACCGGCATTGGTGATTTTGTCGGAATGAACAGTCATTGGGCAGACAAAAGAATAATCGTTTTTGATGAGCGTTACGATGTAGGTACCCGGAGACAATTTGTCGCTTAGATATTGTCCGTGTACGCCGGTAATACCAGTCACTACTGGTGGATCAATTCCAACAGTTCCGGTAATTATGATCTCAAGCCCCTCCATTGGACCTCCCGGTTTAGTGCGATTGTGAGCCCGGAACCGGAGGACACCGCCTCGATTGCTATCATCGTCGGGATTCTTGGATATGTTCATCGTTAGTGGCATATAATGACGACCATCGTCAATAACTGAAATACCTTTTCCTACACGGTCTTCGTATCCGGGTTTATAGATATTGATAACGTACTGACCTGCGGGCAAACCCGAACGTTCAAAATGCCCGTCTTCATCGGACTGCGTTTCAAATTTCTGACCATCTGCTTTTACAAATACAACCTGAACTGCACTAAGTGAGTTTTCAAGAAGTGTTGTATCTCGAATATCCCCTATGATCGTGCCGCCCTTTGAAGTATCTTGATCTTCTGGTACAGCGATGCCACCGGACAGTATCGCGAATACCATCAAAACAAGACTCAACCTGAAATGTGTCATCTGTTCAATGCTCCTTTTAGGTTTACAAAGTTACGCGATGTAACCTATCACAACCCATAGCAAAATACAAGTGTTAATTTTTTCAATGAAGGACGGATACGCTGCACAGAATCGCTGACAATATTGTTCAATAAATGAACAGCATAGCACAAATTATGGTAAAAAAGTGTTGAAATCTACAGGTTTCATATTGAATTTTATATGGCATACAATTTGCTTATTATGTAGAGCATAGGTTAAAATATTTCAAACTATCCATGCCACACATCGAACAAAACATCAGGGAGCACGCCGACATGCAAAAATCGTTTTATCTTTTTCTCATTGCATCCGTAAGTCTATTCGTGAGTTGGACACCACAAGCACTCGCTAAAAAGGATAATACCGAAAAGAAGCATGATGCTGAAGAAGTTGTGGAGGTGCCGGAGGTTACAGTGACAGCCACACGTGCCGATAAAGAGCCTTTCAGAACCCCAAACGCCATCACTGTGCTTAACCTAAAAGAATTGGAACGGAGCAACGCTGACATCGCGTCCAACTTGCTGCATGATTCCGTCGGCGTTATCGCACAGCAGACGACTGTCGGACAAGGGTCCCCGATGCTTCGGAGCCTAACGGGCTACCAGACGTTGATACAAGTTGATTGGGTTCGCCTCAACAATTCAACATTTCGCTCGGGGCCGAACCAGTATACAGCAACTATCGGACCAGAAATGTTAGAACGGGCAGAGGTATTACTCGGTTCAAGTTCGATGCTATACGGCAGCGGTGCGATGGGTGGGGTTATCAGCTTCTTCACAAAGGCAGTTCCACTCAATCCAGCACAGCAAACCTGGAATATACACCCACGACTCCTTGCGCGTTACACGACTGCCACCCAGGAACGACTCGGTAGATTAGAGGTAACAGGAAACAAGGGACGATTTGGATTTATTGCTGGCGGTGGCGTGAGATTTTACGGTGATATGAATCCCGGAAGCGGATACGACCTTCACTACAAAAACCGGAAGTTTGAAATCGTGGACGAAATGCCAAGCGGTGTAAAACGCTATGATTACGGTGAAATCGGTAAGTTATCGAAAGATAACATTCCAGAGAGATGGCTCGTTGATAACGAAGGGCCTCTGGGTTGGAAAGCCTATGATGCCGATGCAAAGATTGCGTATCAACTCAACAATACAAGCACGATCAACATCGCTTATCAGATGTGGCGACAGCCACAAACACCGCGCTATGATAAGATCGCACCACAGGAGTTTGATGAATTCTTCTTTGAACCGCAAAACCGGGACCTCGTTTATGCCAACTACGTAGTAAACCCAATAAAGGGTGGCATTGACACATTCCGTCTGACAGCCTCTTATCATCGCCAAAAAGAGGGACGTAACGAGGTAAAACTCGATGCAACCTCTCGGCGGCAGCGATACGATACTGTTAATACAATCGGTTTGAGTGCACAAGCTGTCAGTTCAATCCTCCCGCGGCAACGTTTGGTGGGTGGCACCGAATTCTACTTGGATATGCTGCAAAGTCGGAGCGTCAAAACGGATACCAAGACAGGTAAAGAAGATATTGATGACGATCTTGGACGTTTTATTAATGGTTCTCAGTTCTGGGATGCGAGCCTGTACCTACAAGATGAAATTACGATCCACGAGCGAATTGAACTGAGCCTCGGTGGTCGTGCGACCATCTACCAAACCAACGCCGATCTCAGTCTACGTGATCCGAGTTTCGACGAATTCAATGTATTTGACAACAGTTTGACCGGTAGTGCGGGGATCGTCGTCAGTTTAACAGATTCACTGAACTTTGTAAGCAGTTTTGGAACAGCATTTCGCGCCCCGTCGTTGAACGACACCACAGCGGTAGAAGTCACCAATGAGGGTGTTACAGCACCAAGCTCGGATCTTGAAGCCGAGACTTCATGGACGGTTGAAGGCGGACTCAAGGCGAAACACTCCTATTTCAGTGGTGCCTTAACGCTATTCCACAGTCGGGTCAACGGGTTGGTTGCGCGGAGACCTGTTCAAGAGGCGTACGCCGGTGAGACGCTCCCGCAGCTTTATCAAGACCTCATCAAAGAATACGAAGGTATTGACGTACTCGTGTTTGATAACGTCGATGAAGCACAGTTTCAGGGTGTTGAATTAGCGGGATTCGCCCCGATTCGCCCAGGTTGGTCTGTTTATGGCAATGTAGCATTATTACGCGGGGAGGTTCTTAAGTTGAACGGTAAAGCACCAGATCCGAAGAAGCCTTGGGAAGCACGCACCCGAAGAGAACCGCCGTTGAACGGAATTGTCGGAATCCAGTGGGAACCGGAAAATACACAGTATTGGGCAACGCTTTTTGTGCGCGCTGCAGCGGAACAGAGGCGACTAAACCGGAGCGACATCCGCGATCCACGAATACAGGGATCAACACGCGATCCAGCGGCAGTTGAATTTGATAACAACGGCAATGCAGTAGATGCTGGCACACCGGGATGGTGGACGCTGAACATCCGCAGTGGTGTTAAACTCTTTGATTACACACGTTTGACGCTATCACTCGAAAACTTGCTTGATCAGCGGTATCGTCCACACGGGTCTGGTGTAAACGCGCCAGGTTTCAATGTGAGTCTGAGCTTAGACAACCGGTTTTAATAGTTTTCAGTTACCGGTTTTCAGTTGTCAGTTAAAGAGGGTTAAGATTCTCTCAAAGTCTCTTTCTGAAAACTGAAAGGTTTTTCGCAGAAAAACCGAACTAATAACTGACGACTGATAACCGTTTATAACACATTAAATTTCTTTTTGATAAATTCGATTACGATTTCTGGGACCATCTCCTGCAACTTTTCCTCGCTTAACTTCTGCTGTGCCATCTGGACAACTTCCATCACAAGCGTTGAGCTGATATGTGCGTACTGTGTATTTGCCATCATAAAGACGGTATCAATGTCTGGAGCAATCTGCTGATTCATCCGCGCCATTTTAAATTCCCATTCAAAATCAGAAATTTCGCGCAGCCCCCGAATGATAGCACACGCACCGCGTGCCTGCGCGTAATGCACCGTCAAGCCGGTATAACCATCAATCGTGGCTTGCGGATACGGTTGAATAACTGTCTTAAGCATTTCAGTGCGTTCTTCAAGCGTGAAGCGTGCAGGCTTTTCTGGATTCACACCAATAGCAACAATCAGTTCGTCAAAAATGCCAAGGTTGCAAATCCGATCAATAAGGTCAACGTGTCCGTTCGTAACTGGATCAAAACTCGCAGGGAAGATGGCGGTTTTCTGTGACATGTAGATCCCTTTCTGATAAAAACTAAGGGTTTTCGAGTGGCTGTTCTAAATCTTCGTCAAGGTCGAATCTTCTCCAAGTGATATTGCCATGCCTATCAATAATCTGAATTCTGACTTTCTCAGTTTGGACGCTCGGCAGTTCGATAACTTGCTGCTTCTCACCATCCAACTTATAGTACCCGTGTAACACGAATTTCCCCTCTTCTTTATACTTTTTCCAACTGTGCTCGTTCTTTTCCTGATTCCGATTCACTTCGTAACCTGAAGGGGGCACGTCACTTGTTGGGACAACAAGTAATTGTATTTGATGGATGCCATCAGCATCGGTAACTTCAAATTGAGTATTCGGCGGATCGTGCAATATTTCAATTGTGGCGGATTTATCAAAAAACTGTTGTTTAGATTTGAAAAAACGTGTTTGAGACAACCAGTGTGCTGCAGATTGAGACAACTCGTCTGGCGTTCTACCATAAGACATAATATAATCGTCATCCCGGAAATCGTGTCTTAAGCCAAAAGCGTGTCCGAGTTCATGCGCAGCAGTTCGCCAATTAAAACAGTTTTTGAAAGTGGGAATGCATGCCAATCCAGCTCTTGCCTGCCACAATTCCCCACCACTCCAAACGAGATTGACTCGACCTTGACCACATATATTCTCATCAATTCTTTTACTGCCGAGTTCAACAACAACAAAGTATGCATTTCTCAAAAGGTCAAAATGTTCCTCTATTTCCTTTCCAACTTTTGTGAGTGTCCCCTCCAAATAGTTCTCGGCTGTGAATTTTCCCTCCACAAGATATACCTGTGCCTTGCCTTTTTGATCTGTTTCAAAGACAATAGATTTTCTATCCAACCGGTGGCTCTCGATCTGTTCCGCATAAAAGCGCTGCACCTTTCTGATCATTTTATTAATTTTTGCCCGTATGTTCAGTTGCGGGCGAGAACCTTTGGGGAGGAAATAAACAATCCGGACGGCATCTCGAATTGATGACTGCTGTGGAACTGCAATCTGAGGAACGTCCCAGAGTTGGACAAACCCATCCGTCCCGCCGGTAGCAAAGGTAGTCCCATTTGACGAAAAAGCAACAGCCCTTACGTGCCTTTTCAACGAGATGATAGGCGCGCCATTTTCTATAGCCCAGAGGTCTACCGTATCCCACCCGGTACTAGCGAGCGTCTTTCCATCAGGTGAGAAGGCGAGATCCAATACGGTTCCTGTCGAAATCCTGTGCCCAACCTGCCAATCCTGTGTACGCCACAATTTCACATCGCCGTCAGTTCCTGCACTGGCGAGTACAGGGTTAGTTTCGTGAGGCGAAAACTTAACGGAACGGACCCAAGAATCACCGCCATCTATCGGTGGAATAGCCACCTGTTCATTTTGAACATCCCAGACCGTTATCGTTCCCTGCGCGTCCCCAGAAACAAGCCATTTTCCATCAGGTGAAAAAGTGATCGCATGTACAAATGCGTCGTGCGCGCGGTGTGTGAAGAGGTTTGTTTTCTTAAAATTGCTGCTATCCGTGATGTCCCATAGACTTAGGTCCCAAGAAGCACCTGCTATTCGCTGTCCATCCGGTGAAAAGGCAACGGTAGCGGCATCATAATCGACAGCATTAATAAAGCGTTTCTCAGGAATACTCCACAACGTTATACCGCCATCACCGCTTGCAACAAGGCGTTCGCCATCCGGCGAGAAAGCGACGGAATCAACGTCATCCGTATAAGGTTCACGTTGGAGAGTCTCCGGTGCATCGGGTGCGTTTTGATTCCAGATTTTTATTCTGTCACCACCGGCACTCGCGAAAACGGAAGTATCAATAGGTGAAAAGGCTATAGAATAAACCGCATCTCCGTGCTCAAATTTTGCCATCGGTTCGGGCTTTTCAGGGGGTTCAGACAATTCTCTCCGTAGCATCCGCTCTGAAAAAGTAACAACAGCAGTCTCGGCAACGCGCACAACACGCCCAACTTGGATATCGAAGAAAATTAAAAGACCGAGTGCTACCACGTGAACCCAAGCAGAATCTTGGAACCAGCCCGCAGACCACGCTTTCTGTGCGAGCCACGACATCCCACTCCATAGTATCATAAGGATACCAAGGTACTTGAGAGAACTTTGACCGGGATCATGCAAACAAAGCCCAATGACCAATAGCAATAAACCGAAATTCCTTACATCTCGCTGTCGCCGTTTGTTAACAGATAATATCCGGAATCGTGATGCCATAGAAAACCTTTTTTAAAAGCGATTAACTAAACAAATAATCACACACTTAATAAAAAAAATCAAGGAAAAACCAACACCTTGTTGTGTGAACTTGTGAATGTGCGTCTCATGAAGGCACAGGAACCAACGGTCTTCTATGCTACAAGGATACACAGGAACCAACGGTCTCCTATGCTACAAGTGTAAACTTATTTTCGGAATCTGCTATAATGCCGAAAAAAGTTGCTTGTATTTTGGCACGTGTGCTATAATAGCATATCATTTAGCAAGGAGGCTAACAAACGAATGGGAAAGATTAACACACTTGTTTTTGCAGGCGGGGCGATTCATGATTGGAAAGGCTGTAGCGACGCAATCGTGAATGTGCTCTCACAGCACGATGAATTTGAGATTACCAGAGTTGAGGAAGACCTCGACGCACTTGTTTCACCAAATCTGGATCCGTACGATCTCATCGTTTTCTATTACACAGTAGGCGAGATTTCGGACGCACAAAAGAACGGTTTGCTCAATCATGTCGCTTCGGGTAAAGGATATGTCGGTGTCCATTCAGCGGCGGATTCGTTTCGCGGATGTCCAGAATACCGCTCCATGGTCGGCGGTTATTTCGTTACACACCCGCGTTACCGCGACTACCAAGTTAGCATCGTTGATAGCGAACACGAAATTACCGAAGGGCTTGACGAATTCGTCGTGACGGATGAGCAGTATATCCTCGATTACGATCCACGGAACCATATCCTCGCATCAGCATTATGGAAAGGTGCCGCGGCACCAGTGGCATGGACAAAGAACTGGGGCGAAGGTAAAGTTTTCTACCTCGCGCTCGGTCATGATCCTTCGGCGTGCCAGCATGAGATGTTCGGAACGCTCTTACAGCGTGGTGCTCTCTGGGCAGGCAGTAACGGCGAAGAATAGACGAATAGCCGTCAGCTTTCGGCTTTCGGCAAAGAGGGAACCTGTGGCAGTATCAGAAATGGTAACCGCCACAGTCCCTATCCGCTGAGTGCCACATAATGCATTCAGCGTTGATTCAGGTTTCTGGCCGCTGACGGCTGATGGTCTCCGAAAGCCGAGAGCCACTATGAAACAGAAAATTACCGATATTCGGGTAGCATCCGAATTGCCCTCACACCGACAAATCTTTCTAAATGGCGCTCCCTTTGTTGTCATCCATGCATCCCTAATTGAAAAATTTGGACTGCGTATCGGTTTAGAGATCGAAGCGGAAGCCATCGAAAAGATAATTGCAGCGGATGAAGTAATGCGCGCGAAGAACTACACGATCAGACTGCTTCGGGAAGAACAAGATGACCCTGCAACAGACGCATCAGAAGATTCTCGCCCGAGAATAAAGCCAAAAACATATACCAAAAGTGAGATCGCACGACGACTTGAACGAGAAGGTTTTTCAGCCGAAGCAATTGAGGTTTCTATCGCGGAATTGATTCGTTCAGGACATATTCGCGACCGGAAGTACGCCGAGAATTGGATAGCCCGTAGACAGAAATCAAATCCGAGAGGCAAAACGCTCCTTAAGCAGGAACTGATTGACAAAGGTATCGACAAGGAAACAGCAGTACAGGTCGTAGCGACAGTAGAAACGGAAGATGAAGCAGAAGTCGCGCTGCAGATCGCACAAAAACGAGTGAAGCAATATAAACGGCTGCCGACGCACGTTGCGAAACGGCGACTTCACGGATTCTTAGCGCGACGCGGGTTCGGTTCAGATGTCGTGCGGCAGGTACTTGAACAGGTTTTTTAACGCGTGGAGGCATTTCATACAAGCAATCCCAATCGCACCTTTGTATCCATTTTGCCTTGACTTCTCTACAAGAATTGACTATAATTGGAATAGCAATAATAGGAGTAATTCCACATAATGACATCAGATGAAATTAGAGATAGTTTCTTAGAATATTTCCGCAAACACGGACACGCCATTGTGCCGAGTGCATCTCTGATACCTGCAGATGATCCAACGTTGCTGTTTACCAACGCTGGTATGAACCAATTCAAGGATGTCTTCCTTGGTATCGGACAGCGGGAATATACGCGCGCTGTGGATACACAAAAATGCCTGCGTGTTAGTGGCAAACACAACGATCTTGAAGAAGTCGGCTATTCACCGAGTCATCATACCTTCTTTGAAATGCTCGGAAACTGGTCGTTTGGCGACTATTACAAACAAGAAGCCATCGCTTTTGCGTGGGAACTGGTAATCGAACTCTGGAAAATTCCAAAGGAACGCCTCTGGGCAACGGTGTATCTCGAAGATGACGAAGCAGAGAAACTTTGGCTTCAAGAGACAGATCTCCCGCTCTCGCGTATTCGCCGGTGTGATAAGGACAATTTTTGGGAGATGGGTGAGACAGGTCCCTGCGGTCCCTGTAGCGAACTTTTCGTTGATATGGGGGTTGAAGCCTACCCTGAAACCGCAAATGACCCCGACGCAGGTCCTAATACGAGTGATCGTTTCCGTGAATTCTGGAATCTGGTGTTCATCCAATACAATCGGAGCGAAAATGGCACGCTTGAACCGCTGCCAGCAACACACGTAGATACAGGCATGGGCTTTGAGCGGATTACTTCGATATTGCAAGGTGTCGATTCAAACTACAAAACCGATCTCTTTACACCACTTTTGGGGACAATTGCTGACTTAACGGATGCCGCCTATTTTGACGATGAACGCGGGTTACCACATCGTGTTATCGCTGATCATATCCGGTGTTTGACGTTCGCAATCGGTGACGGTGTGATGCCATCTAACGAGGGACGCGGTTATGTCATCCGCCGCATTTTGCGGCGTGCGGTGCTTTACGGAAAAAAATTAGAGATGGACGAAGCCTTTATTTACAGGCTCGTTGATAACGTCGTTGACTTACTCGGTGATGTATTCCCTGATGTCCTACCGCGCCGTGAATTCATTACGCGAACGATTCAGGGTGAAGAGAACCGTTTTCACCAAACGATTGAACGCGGCTTAGAACGCCTCGACCAATCATTCGATACACTTACGGAGAAAAATAGCACACAACTTGATGGAAAACGTGCGTTCGAGTTATACGACACGTTCGGGTTTCCACTCGATTTGACAGAGATGCTGGCGCGCGAGCGCGGGTTTACTGTTGACGATGTCGGCTTCGAGCAGAGTATGGAGGAACAACGGGCGCGTGGACGCGCCGCATGGGAAGCGAAAGGCGGTGCCAAAGATGAAGAGATTTCCGTCTACGCAGAAGTGCTTAAGGAACATGGCGAGACAGAATTTGTCGGCTACACCGAAGACAATATTGAGGCAGAGATTGTCGCTTTAATTGCCAATGCAGAATCTGTAGGCAGCGCACAAGCGGAAGATGAGGTGTTCGTGCTACTGAATCGCACCCCCTTCTACGGTGAATCTGGTGGACAAGTTGGTGATGTCGGTACAATTGAGAACCAAAATGCGAAGTTGGCTGTACAAGACACACTCAAACCGTCTCCTGATCTCATCGTCCATAAATGTAAGGTGCTTGAAGGTGAAATTACACCCTATACTGGCGTACACGCAAAGATTGATACCGCACGTCGGAAAGCAGTCGCAGTGAGTCACACAGCGACACACCTCTTGCACAGCGGGTTACGGCAAATCCTCGGAACGCATGTCGGACAAGCAGGTTCTCTTGTTGAAGCCGGTAGATTACGGTTTGACTTTTCACACTATGAATCCGTTTCACTGGAGCAGTTGCGGGAGATTGAGGAATTCATCAACGAAAAAATCCGCGGAAACGACGCACTTGCTATCAGCGAAATGTCGCTGGATGATGCGAAAGCGAAAGGCGCGTTAGCCTTCTTCGGAGACAAGTATGGAGACATCGTTCGCGTCGTACAAACTGGAGACTATAGCGTCGAATTATGCGGTGGCACCCATGTTGATGCGACCGGCGAACTCGGTTTCGTGAAACTTATGAGTGAGAGCAGTATCGCCGCCGGTGTCCGGCGCGTTGAGGCATTGACAGGAAACACAGCGGTGACTACTATTCAAGAAGATACCACACTCCTTTCCACTGCAGCGAATTTGTTGAAAGCCCCTAAGACGGATTTGCTTGAACGGATTGAAAGGCTATTGCAAGAACAACGCGAGTTGGAACAACAGCTTCAACAACTTAAGAGCCAACACGCGCTTGGTAACGTTGATGCTTTGGTCAAAGATGCGACGCTTGTAGAAGATGTCCGAGTGGTCGCTTCCTGTGTTACCGATACGGATAGAGATGGATTGCGACGGCTTGTCGATGAACTCAAAAACCGCTTAGAATCTGGTGTTGTCGCACTCGCTGCTGTGGCTGGAAATGAAGCGGCATTTGTAGTCGGTGTAACCACAGACTTGGTGGAGAACCGTGGTTTACATGCAGGCAAAATTATCGCTGAATTAACACAGTTGGCAGACGGTCGTGGCGGGGGACGTCCTGAACTCGCACAAGGCGGCGGCAAAGATCCGAACAAAGTGAACGCGGCAATTGATGCAGCTGCTGAAATCGTCAGAACACAACTTGAAAATTAAGTTCGCAGGACACGCCTGAAAAGTACATCACACTATATCTTGGTAATATTAGGACTTACGCAAACCGAAGCACATATCGAACATTTAGACGCAAAAAGCGGTTTAAACCCCCTAAAGAATCAACGGTATGAATGCCTTATGGGCATTCCCCGCCCCTTATCAGGGGGA
>JAGFCB010000131.1 GCA_022394775.1 Candidatus Poribacteria bacterium | reverse complement strand
GGTTTTGAGATGTCTTGGCGTTTTTTGCCACTCAGTGCGGCTTCAAGCCCCTCAAGGACAAACGTTTTACGAGTTCTTTCAATAGTAGAGAGTGAAACTTCAACAGCTTCTTTGATCTGTTTATCAGCGTAGGCGGAACCTAACTCACTCGTATCTGCTTTGAGTAATATCCGTGCCCGTGTGAGTTTCAACGTTGATTCTTTACCGGTAGTCAACAGACGTTTTAGAGAGGTGCGTTCTTCTTCATCAAGGTAAACATGATAGCGTTTTGCTGCCATAAGACGCTCCAAGTTATACGATAGATTTACTTGAAACTTAGGATACCATATTTCCAATACATTCATCAAGATAAACTTGACATAGCACTAGTAGTCTGTCACAATTATTTTGATAGTTAATCTAAAATCTGGTATGCTTAGGTTCAAGTCAATTCATCTAATAACTTGGAGTCGCTTATGCCAGCGAAACGATACCCCGTTATACTTGACCCAAACCAACGCGATTATCTTATGGATCTGACCTCTTCGGGCACTGAATCGGCGCGAAAACTTACACGTGCCAGGATCTTGCTGAAAGCCGATGAAGGCGAACTTGGACCCGCCTACGCTGATAAGGAGATAAAAGAAGCCGTTGAAGTCTCAATCCCTACTATCGAGAGAACTCGTAAAACCTTTGCGCTTGAAGGTCTCGAAGCCGCACTGACGCCTAAAAAGCGTTCAAAGCCCTCAAGACCGCAAAAGTTTGATGGCGAAAAAGAAGCACATCTGATCGCTTTAGCCTGTTCAGAAGCCCCGGAGGGACACGCAAGATGGACGCTGCGGCTATTAGCCGAGAAAATGGTAGAGTTGAACCATTTTTCAACTGTTTCTCATGAAACCATAAGACGGACGCTGAAAAAAACGCACTGCGACCTTGGTTAAAGCAGCAATGGTGTATTCCCCCTAAAGCCTCGGCGGAGTTCGTCGCTGCGATGGAAAACGTCTTAGACCTTTATCAGCGTCCCGAAGCCGCTGCATATCCTTTAGTTTGTGTTGATGAAACAAGCAAACAACACCTCAAAGAAGTTCGACCGCCTTTGGGTGTCGTCAAAGGTTCAGCGAGCCGATATGATGCTGAATACGCCCGCAATGGTGTTAGCAATCTTTTCATGATTTTCGCGCCCCTTTTGGGGTTTCGGCATGTTGAAGTCACTGACAAGCGCACAAGTATTGATTTCGCACATATCTGCCGAGATTTAGTGGAAATACATTTTCCTAATGCTGAAAAGATTCTGCTTGTTTGCGACAATCTCAATACGCATAAGCCGGCTTCGTTGTATAAAGCGTTTCAGCCTGATGAAGCCCGGCGTATCGCTGAAAAGATTGAGTTTCACTACACACCCAAGCATGGCAGTTGGCTGAACATGGCGGAGATCGAACTCTCCGTGCTATCTCGGCAATGTCTTTGTAGGCGTATCGGAGACCAAGAGACCCTAAAGCGTGAGATTCAGGCGTGGCAAACCCGAAGAAATGAGCAAGCTGCGACTGTAAAATGGCAGTTTACGACAGACGACGCACGCATCAAACTCAAGAAACTATACCCTGCAGTTTAGATGTGACAGACTA
>JAGFCB010000269.1 GCA_022394775.1 Candidatus Poribacteria bacterium | reverse complement strand
GGCGGATTCCATAGAGGAACAAGCTGCGGTAAACATCATCGCCCGAGACGCTATCTTATCAAATATAGAGAACGCTCAGAGGAACCATCATGACGAAAACAGATAATCTCGCGGTAGGGCATACCGAGAGTGAAAACGCTTGTGGAGCAAATGTAAGACCTCACAATACGTCAGCAACATCTGTTGGCATGACAGGGAGGCGATCTGTGAAGAAGCAAGAATCCCACGACTTTAGACGTGGGAGTGTCAACTAAGCATGGTAGCCTTTTATGTAACTTAAACTTGATAGGACTTACGCATTACCTCTTAAAGTCCCCCTGATAAGGGGGATTTAGGGGGTTAAAGATACCTCTTAAAGTCCCCCTGATAAGGGGGATTTAGGGGGTTGCGTAAATCCTATTTGAAAAAATGATTGCGTAATTTTTGAAACGCTGATTGGACTTAAGAGTGTCTGGAAAACCGGACAAGCACGTTAACCCAAATGACAGCGAGTGTTATAAGGAAACTCATCGATATTTTCCTCATCTTTGATAATTTTATAAAATATGACAACTAATACGTAAACCCTGTGAAAAGGTAACAAAAAATTTAATTTTCTGAAAAAAATTGCGTTAATTGTCTGAATCAGGATCTTTAAGATCATCGTTTTTCCCCACTTTATCGTCACTTCGTAAATCTATCGAGTGGCAGAAATATAGGAAGCACAAATATGGCATCTGAATATCGCGTTGGAATTATCGGCTGCGGTGGTATCGCCAACGCCCACGCCCGTGGCTATCAGGGCGTTGAACAGACAAAAATCGTCGCACTTGCCGACCCGGTTCAAGCAGCTCTTGACAAGTTCTCGAACACCTACGATGTACCGGCTGAAAACTGTTACTTAGATGCGCGCGAGATGTTGGATAAGGAGAACCTTGACATCGTGAGCGTCGCGACCTGGCATAAACTCCATGCACCTATGACAATCGCTGCATGTGCCCGAAGCCCGAAGGCTGTACTCTGTGAAAAGCCCATGGGGATAAGTTTGGGTGAGTGTGATGAAATGTTAATTGCCGCCAACCGTAGCGATGTTAAGGTCGTCATTGGTCATCAACGCCGATTCAATTCCGCCTGGACAGATGCCCGAAATCTCATCGCTGAAGGCGCAATCGGTGAACCGAGACAGATCGTTTGCCACGGAGGACAGGGTTTATTGAATGACTGTTCACACCTGTTGGATATGATGCGCTATGTCACTGGGGACCCAGATCCGCAGTGGGTTATCGGCAATGTTGAGCGGAAAACGGAACGTTACGAACGCGACATTCAAATTGAGGACCGGAGCCTCGGAGTAGTAGGTTTTTCAAACGGCTGTATCGGTATGCTCACGCAAGAGATCGGCAGACCGAACTATCAAGGCGGCATCGTCTATGGGACAGATGGCATCGCTGATGTAACAGAGGGGCGCGTGCGTCTGCTCAACAACAAGGCGACCGATTGGGAAGAACGTCCCTCTGATGGTACCAACCAGCACGTTGCACAAGCCTCTGAACTCGTCGAGTGGATTGAGGGCGGACCCGAACACCGCGGAGCCGCCAAACACGGACGCGCCGCTGTTGAGATTATCATGGCGATCTACGAATCGGCGCGCATGCACGAGGTCGTTCAATTGCCACTGCGAACCCATGCGAACCCGCTTGATTTGATGATCGAAAACGGGGATTTGCCCATTGAACGGCCCGGACGGTATGATATCCGCGCGTTTTTGTTGCACGGCGAATCTATGAAACCGGAGTAGTTAACAAGTTATAAGTTATAAGTTAAGGGAACTCCGAAGGTTTTGTATTTTTTAGTGACCGTCGTTACCTAATTGAAATGAAAGGTAACAAAGAGGCGTGAGAGATCAGAAAACAAACTTATAACTTATAACTAAAAACTTATAACTAATAAAAACCTATGCAGATTACACAAGGTATTAGCGTCGGTTTAGCAGCACTACGGCGTAACAAATTGCGTTCTGTGCTAACCACGCTCGGCATTATTATTGGCATTGCTGCTGTTGTTGCCGTCGTGTCAGTCGGCGGTGGCGCCGAACACCTCATGCTCGCTGAATTAGAACGGATCGGCGGCGCAGGGATGATTGTCTGCTTTAGAAAAGAGGCATTTCGGAGAGAGGACGGTTCCTATGTCGAAAACAAACACCCAGTATACATTGAATATAAAGATCTCGCTTTTATCATTGAGAACTGTCCCTCCCTTAAACTGGCGACAGCACAGTCCGAGATGAATCTTCCGGTGGCGCACAAACATGTTAATCGGTCCCTTCAAATCCACGGCATCACCACTTCCTACCAAGACGCGAACAACTGGTTCATCGAAATAGGTAGGTTCATTAGCAATAATGACCTTGAACGACGGGATCCTGTATGTGTGATCGGCTCCGAAGTCCATAAAGACCTGTTTCAGAAGCAAGACCCAATTGGGCTTGAACTCAGAATCGGGCAAGAGCGGTTCACTGTGATAGGGGTGATGGAGGAAAAGGGCAACAGTATGGCGAGTGAAGGATGGGATAATCGGGTGATCGTCCCACTCACGACAATGCGGGTCCGTTTTATGGGACAACGTAAAGGCTGGATGTACCTGTTTTGCCAAGCCGAAAGCTACGAAAAAGTCGAGCAAGCCGTCGCTGAAATCAAAGTCGCCATGCGACAACAACACGGTGATGAAAAATACTTTGAATTTTTCACGGCGAAACAGATTATAAAACAGGTGGGCAACGTCAGTCGGATTGTTCAGATACTCCTTGGGGGTGTCGCGAGTGTCGCTTTGTTCGTTGGGGGTATCGGGATTATGAATATTATGTTAGTCTCTGTAACAGAACGGACTCGCGAAATCGGTCTACGTAAGGCCATCGGGGCAAGGCGCCGCGATATCCTGACCCAATTCCTGATCGAAGCCATTGTCTTAAGCATTTGTGGGGGGCTCATCGGCATCTTTATCGGCAGTAGCCTCGCTTCTGTTTCTGGTTTGATTATTTCAAAACTCATGAACGCGAGCTGGCCCGCTGTTGTCTCCATCCAAGCAGCGTTTATAGCGTTTAGTGTCTCCGCCTTTATAGGTGTGTTTTTCGGTCTCTATCCCGCCAACAAAGCCGCTGGTCTCACCCCTACAGAGGCGCTACGCCATGAATAGATTGATAGCAAATGAATCACAAGCTACACAAAATCGGAAGGAATACCTATTATGCCCAATCAAACAACGAAACTGCGCGCGGCTGTCGTCGGCCTCGGTTGGCCCGGAATGCAGCATCTCAAAGGCTATACTGCTGATCCGCGTTCAGAAGTTATCGCCGTCTGCGATTTAGACGAGACACAAGTCGAAAAAGTCGCAACGGAACACAAAATCCCGAACACCTACACCAACCACTTAGAGATGTTGGAAAACAAGGATATTGATGCTGTTAGCGTCTGCCTACCCAACTTCCTTCACGCACCGATTTCCATTGATGCGCTGAACGCTGGTAAGCATGTGCTTTGTGAGAAACCCCCGGCTCGGAGCGCACAAGAGGCAAAGGCGATGGCGGATGCAGCTACCGAAAACGGGAAAACCTTAATGTACGCCCTCGTCCAACGGTTCGATGGAAGTTCCCAGAAAGTGAAACGGCTTGTCACGGATGGCGAACTTGGCGATATTTATTTCGGTAAAGCCGCTTACGTCCGGCGGCGCGGTATCCCTATTGGCAGAGAAGGGTGGTTTGTTGATAGAGATCGTTCTGGCGGCGGCGCACTCATTGACATCGGTGTTCACGCGTTAGATTGTATCTGGTGGCTAATGAATTCCCCAAGACCCGTCGAAGTTATGGGCGCCTCGTATTCCCACTTCGGACATCTCGTGCCTGATGATGTTAAATACGATGTTGACGATGGTACCTTCGCGCAAATCCGATTTGAAAACGGCGCGACCATTATCCTCGAAACAACCTGGGCTCTGAACCTACCCGGCGATAATTACATCAAAATCGCTGGAACAAAAGCCGGGGTATCCCTTAATCCTTTCACGCTTTACACAGAGGCAAATGGCAAGGAAGTCGATAAACCACTCGACGCACCTTCAATCAATGGTTTTGATGAAGAGGTAAAACACTTCGTGGAGTGCATAGTGGAAGGAAAAGAGCCAATCTCCTCTGCTGAACAAGGGATTATGCTGATGCAGATGCTTGACGGCATTTATGAATCCGCAGAGAAAGGTCAGTCCGTATCTATCGCTGATCTGAGTGCCACGAAGGGATGAAATCCCTGGTCTTGACCTTCCATGTCTATTTGGCGTTTGCGAGAAAGTCATTTCAGAGGCGGATGCAATATCGGGTTGCAAACCTTGCAGGTTTGACAACCAACTTCTTCTTTCTGCTGGTCCACATCTTTGTTTATACTGCTTTCTATGCCGCACGGACAGATCCTCAACCCCTCAATCTGAATGAGATTATCACTTATTTCGTTCTTTGTCAGGTGTTTTTCATGCTCATGCCGTTTTGGGGAGCCCAGTCCGAAGTTACAAGCGCGATTAAAGATGGTAGTGTCGCACTCCAATTAACCAAACCGGTAGACTTCCACGTATATTGGTTGGCAGATGAATGTGGAAGAGCCTGCTATTACCTACTCCTGCGCGGACTGCCGACCTTCCTTATCAGCATTCTTTTTTTTCAAGTCGCAATGCCAAAGCAACCTACTGCTTTAATAACATTTATAGTTTCAATGACACTTGCGACGCTCATGAGTGCTGCGATCACAATAACAATTTTTAGTTCAGCGTTCTGGACACTTGATACAACAGGAATTTCTGGACTCGCTTATTCCATAATCACCTTATTTTCTGGGATGTTGGTCCCGATCGCGTTATGGCCCGAATGGTTAGCACATATCGGGACATGGTTGCCGTTTGAAGGTCTAATTGATATCCCCTTTAGTATCTATTTAGGCAAGATTACAGGCAGGGAAGTTTGGATTGCTATTGGCAAACAGATGATGTGGACTCTCTTTTTTATTGGCGTCGGACGTGCCTTTTTAAGTCGAGGGTTTTCACGGTTGGTCATACAAGGCGGTTAGAATGCACCACCTTTCCCTCTATTTCCACTTTGTCAAACTTCGCATCCGATCACAGATGGAATACCGACTTTCGTTTGTCTTTGACCTCTTTTCCCAAGCAAGCGTCTCGGTCATCGAATTTTTCATGATTGCACTCCTCTTTAACCGTTTCAAGGAGTTAGCGGGGTGGAGTCTCTGGGAAGTCGGATTCCTCTACGGCATGATTGGGATCTGTTTTGCTGTTGCTGAAATGATGGGCAGAGGCTTTGACGTCTTTCAGCGAAATATTATCCGCGGCGGCTTTGATACAATGCTTGTCCGACCACTCGGCACTTTTTATCAAGTCTTTTCACATGAATTTCTATTACGTCGGATTGGACGGATCGCACAAGCACTCGTTGTCTTTTTGATTGCTAATTCGCAGTTAACCATAACTTGGTCATTGACTAAGGTCGGATATTTACTGATTTCGCTGGTAAGTGGTACCTGTTTTTTTATTGGGCTTTTCGTGATTGGCGCAACAAGCTGCTTCTGGACTGTCCAATCCATTGAGATTATCAATATTTTTACTAATGGCGGCGTTTTCATGGGTAGTTACCCGTTTGGAATTTATCGTTGGTGGTTTCGCCATTTTTTTACCTTTATTGTTCCGCTCGCATGTGTCAACTATTTTCCGTCCCTCTTTCTATTAGAAAAAGTTGCATCCTCTGGCACTTCACCGCTCGGTGTGCAATTAGCACCTTTCGCAGGATTCCTTTTTTTGGGTGTTACCATGCTGTTTTGGCGATGGGGTGTGTCGCGTTATCAAAGCACAGGGCATTGAATAATTGTCAGTAGTCAGCTAAAGAGAGACACTGTGGTGATTACCCATAAAGTATGCTACAGCGTCCCTCTTAACTTATAACTTATAACTTATAACCATGATTGAAGTCAAAAACCTCAGCAAGGCTTTCAAAGTCTATCACCACCGTAAAGGTTTCTTTGGGAGTTTTGTGAACCTCTTTTCACGCAAACACCGCATCGTCCGAGCAGTGGATAACGTTTCATTCTCCGTAGCACGTGGCGAAGTCGTTGCGTATTTAGGACCAAACGGCGCAGGGAAGTCAACGACTATTAAGATGTTGACCGGTATTTTGGTGCCTACATCAGGGAGTGTCGCTGTGAACGGTTATATCCCGCATCGCCAGCGAAAGGAAAATGCCAAGCACATTGGGGTCGTGTTTGGGCAGCGTTCACATCTGTGGTTCGATTTACCAGTCCGAGAATCGTTTGAATTGCTACAGCGTATCTATCGGATTCCAGAGGCACAATATCGGCACAATGTGGATATGTTTGACGAATTGCTAAATCTTGGCGATTTTTTTCAGACCCCTGTTCGCCAGTTGAGCCTCGGTCAACGGATGCGGGCAGACATCGCCGCTGCACTGCTCCACAATCCTGATGTTTTGTTTCTTGATGAACCGACGATTGGTCTGGATGTCGTCGCGAAGGCGCGCATCCGCCAGTTTATCCAGCAAATTAATGCTGAACGCAAGGTCACGGTTGTGCTGACGACACACGACTTAGATGACGTCGAAAAATTGTGTAAGCGTGTCATTCTCATTGACAACGCGCGTCTCTGTTTCGATGGGGAACTCGCCACACTTCGACGGTTGCTTTCGACAGAACGGCTCCTGAGTGTTGATTATGCTGAAGCCTATCCGGACATCACTATCCCCAATGCGCATATTGTGTATCAGGAAGGGGTTCGTGTACAGTATCGGTTTTCCCCTGAAGAGATGAGCGCGGCGGATCTCATCGGCGCGATCCTCCAAAAATTCAGAATCGTGGATATATCCGTTCAAGAACCCGATATTGAGGAGTTAATCAAAACCGTTTACGAAGACAACCTCGCACTTGAGCAGAAACTCGCTGAGACGGACGCAATTGACTTGACAAACGAAAAAAGCATAAGGTAAAATGTATGAATAGGTTTTAGAAAACTCAGGTATGAGAGATGTGTCCATAAAAAATAGACGCGTTTACAAATGGAATCTAATCTCCATAACCAAAAGGAGCAATTCAAATGCTAAAGAATATGAGCGTTATCTGTGTAATCACTGCATTCCTCTTCGCTATGGCACCCGTAAGTGATGCAAATCTTGATGAAAAGACGATTGCGGGGATGTGGACCTTTGAAGAAGGAAAAGGTAAGGCTGTAAAAGATCTCTCCGGTAACGGATCCGATGGTGAATTTGTCGGCGACTTGAAGTGGGCAAAAGGCAAATTCGGCGGCGGGTTGGAGTTTAACGGTGAGGATACTTGGGTCAAAATTGGCACTAAGGGCGAAGATAAAACATTGGCAGCCCTCGATTTCAAAGAATCCAAGGGCTTTTCAATCCATGCTTGGGTTTATGCCGCGGAAGATCCGACCGGCAAATGTGTCATCTGGAAAGGACTCGGCTGTTCCACTTGGTCACAATTTTTACTCGGAACGGGTGCCCACGAGAACGGACAAAATAGCACAATGGCCGCGTTTCATATTCGAGTCGCGAACGGCGGCGCAAAACTGGAAGTCCTCGGCGATGAAGTGCCCGCTAAAGAATGGGTACACCTCGTCGGTACATGGGACGGCGCACAACTTCATGTCTACGTTAACGGTAAACTACAGAACAGTGAAGATGCCAAAGGCCCGCCTTGGGCATCCCCTGAAGAGGTTTACATCGGAGCAGACCCTGGCTGTGGTAAACGCTGCCAGTGGAACGGTATCATCGATGAAGTCGTTGTCTTTAATGTAGCACTTGATGACGATGATGTCTCAAAACTCGGTGAAGGGATTGAAGGGGCATTAGATGTTGATGCCGCTGGAAAAATGGCAACGACTTGGGGTAAACTCAAATCCACCCGATAGCCACTTGAAATATGCACCGTCTAAATAATAAACGGTGCGCTGAAAACGAGATGCCCGCCTAAATTGGGCGGGCATCTTCGCTTAAGGTCAATGCTTATGAAACCGATTCAAAAAGCAGTCATCCCTATTGCTGGATACGGAACGCGTCTTTTTCCCGCAACGAAAGCTGTACCGAAAGCACTCTTTCCGATTATCGCGCAAGACGGCATCGCAAAACCTGTCATTCAGTTGATTATCGAAGAGGCGTTATCCGCCGGTGTGGAAGAGGTCTGTATCGTTGCACAACCGCAGCAGGTTGATCCGATTACCGACTATTTCTCTGGTAGCGTTCCTAATGCGATCCTCGAAAAGCCGGAATTGGCGGGACAGGCACACCGACTCCCGGAAATAGGGCAACGATTGCATTTCGCTATTCAGGAACAACCAGAAGGCTTCGGACACGCTATCTATTGCGCGAAGGATTTCGCTGCCGGTGAGCCGGTGATGATTCTGCTCGGCGATCATCTCTATATCTCTGAATCAGACATCACATGTGCCAAACAACTCGTAGATGTCTACGCACAGGTTGAGCAATCTGTAACCAGTTTGGATCTGTGCCATGAAACCGAGCTCTTCGCCAATGGCATCGTTCACGGCAGACCATCTGCTGAAAACGAAGTGCTGCCGTTTAAAAACGAAGTGCTGCCGTTTAAAAACGAAGTGCTGCCGTTTAAAAACGAAGTGCTGCCGTTTAAAAACGAAAGACGTTTTGCATTAACACAAATTTCCGAAAAACCGACGGTTGAATTCGCTCAAGAACACCTTCGCGTTGAAGGGATCCCGCCGCAGCAGTATCTCTGCAACTTCGGCATAGATCTCCTTACACCTATTCTTTTTGATATACTGGACTATAACTACAGACACCGAATCGTAACGCACGGCGAGATTCAATTACGGGATGCGATGGCAGAAATGATAAAACAGGAAGGCATGTCGGGGTATCGCGTCAAAGGTCAACGTTACGACACAGGCAACCCACAGGAATTACTCCGAACTGTGAACGCCTTTGGTCTCCACGGTCCCTATCGGGATGTTTTAGTCTAATGTTTCCCCGACCCCTAACGAAATAATTTCAACATCCTGAGATGCTGTCAATTGACAGAGTTCTTCCGGTGTGCCTGTTAAGAGTGGGAAAGTACCGTAGTGGATGGGCAGGATCGCTGGCACGTTGAGCAATTGTGCAGCATAAGCCGCTTCACGCGGTCCCATCGTGAAATGGTCACCGATAGGAAGTAGTGCCAAATCGGGTCGGTAGATTTCACCGATAATACGCATGTCGCCGAAGACATTCGTATCCCCAGCGTGATAAATCTTATAGCCATTTGCGAATTCAATCACATACCCCGCAGGTTCACCCAGATAGACGGTCGTCCCATCTTCCTCTGTGAAACTACTGCTATGGTTTGCTGAAACCATCGTCGCCTTTATACCGCCGACCGTCACAGTCCCACCTTTGTTCATTCCAATTGTGTTGTCAACGCCTTGTTTACCAAGCCATCCGGCGATTTCGACGATAGAGACTACTGTTGGCGCGTGTTTTTTCGCGAGGGGAACCGCATCGCTTATATGATCCGCGTGTCCGTGTGTGATGAGTATCACATCAAGCGCATCGAAGGTTTTGAGGGCATCCGGACATACCGGATTGTTCGTCACCCACGGGTCAATGAGAAGTGTCTGTCCATCTGCTTCGATTTTAAAGGTGGAATGTCCGAGCCATGTCAGGCGAATACCGTTGTTCAGTCTCATGCTATGTTTCCTAAGATATTTTTCAGTCTTTGTGCAATAATTTCTATTTCTCCGGGCATCAGCGTTTGTCCATTAATCAGTACGCCATTCGCGCCCGCGCCTGAAATGTCGATAGAGGGTTTACCTTCCGCGAGTTGCTGAAGGATTTCGTTGCGTGTAATGCCGAGGTGTTCTTCATCGAATCGGATTTCAGTGCGAGGCATCGGTTGACCGGCTTCGGAGGGGAAGCTGCGGTGGACTGTCACGCCTTGGATGTCCGCAAATACTTCGGCGCAATAGGTAATCTGATCCTCGTAAGACTGCTGCAATGCCACATGATCTTGGTTCACGTACCATTCTACGGCGGCAAGCAGTCCTACCAACTCTTCTTTACCCACTTTCATACCCCTACCGATAAACGGATGCGGGGGACCATTAAAGGCGATCGCCTCAATCAGTGATTTTTTTCCGACAACCAATCCACTACTCTGAGGTCCGCATAACCCTTTTCCACCACTAAAGAGTGCTAAATCCGCCCCCATTTGCGTGAAACGCCACAGGTTCTCCGGCGGCGGCAGCTGCGCTGCAGCATCAACGATGAGCGGGATATTGCGCCTTTTAGCAATTCCGATGGCTGCTTCATAAGACACCCAGAGATGTTCTCTGCCGGGGTTTGCGAAGTAGAAGATCGCAGCCGTTTTCTCAGTGATGGCGTTTTCTAATTCGTCAGCCGTCGTTCCGTTCGCGTCGCCGATTTCCACAAATGTGACACCGACTTGGCGAACAGCGAAATCATATCCGACGCGACCGTGACGATGGACAATCACTTCGTTCTTCATTGACGTGTCGAGATGGGGTAATTTTTCACGCTTGGTCGCGTCAAGTCCCGTGATACACGCCGCGGTGCTAAGCGTTAGGGCAGCAGCGGCACCACAAGATATATACGCCGCTTCGTTGTGGGTGAGTTTTGCGATCTCTTCACCGACCCGTTTTTGGAGCTCGATGATGTCTACGAAGTGCTTGGCAGCATCAGCCATCGCGGCGACGACCTCGGGCGGCATAATAGAACCACCGAGTCGCGTAAGCGTCGCATTGCCGTTAATCACTGTGCGGATGCCTAAGCGTTCATAGATGTTCATTTACCCCACTTCCTCGCCATCTAATTTACCGACATGGAGATCGATCTCTTCGCGTGTCTCGATTTTATCCACTTTACCATCAGCCATGTGGAAAATGCGATCAGAGACATCTAACATCTTATGGTCGTGGGTCGCTGTGATGATGGTCACATCGTTTTCATCGTTGAGGCGACGGAGCAAAGCAATAATTTCCAACCCGGTTTTCGTGTCGAGGTTTCCTGTCGGTTCATCAGCGAGGACAATCGCTGGGTCGTTCGCGAGAGAACGGGCAATTGCGACGCGCTGCTGCTGTCCACCGGAGAGTTCTAACGGCTTGTGCTGCACGCGGTCACCGAGTCCAACAAGTGAGAGCAGCTCAACGCCTTTTTCTCTGCTTTCGTCAGCACTCATACCCGCAAAAATCATCGGAAGCGAGACGTTCTCAAGGGCTGTCATAACAGGGATAAGATTAAACGACTGAAAGATATAACCGATCTTCCGGCAGCGGAGCCATGCGAGTTCGTAAGCATCCAACTGCGCGATGTCCACTTCGTCAATGTAGACCCTACCCTCAGTCGGCTTGTCGAGTCCGCCAATCATATTGAAGAGCGTCGATTTCCCGGAACCAGAGGGGCCCATGATTGAGATATACTCACCACGCTGGATTTGGAAATTGACACCCCGAAGCGCGTCAACAGTCTGTGTCCCCATCTCGTAACGTTTGATAAGGTTTCGGACACGGACTGTGTTCTCCTTCGGGATAAGACGCTCAAAGCGTTCCGGTGTTTCAGCCAAAGATGCGCCAACATCACTTATTTGTTCATTCATTTCTTTTCTCCTGACGGGTCATCGGTTTTCAGTTGAGAAGTGTTCAGGGTAAAGTCAACCTTCTTTTAATCAGTGTGTGGTAAACGACAACTATCGTTTCTGTAAAAATCCAAAGAACCCCGGTTTCGCAGGTTCGGGTTCCGGCGCTGCCGGTGTGTTCTGTTGTTGTGGGATCGCAAACCCTATAAAGTTCCGCTTGCCGAGTTGCTGCATATACGTAAAGAGCGACGTTTCTGCCTCTTTACGAGTCAGCTGGTACTGGTTCTGAACGCTCTTAATAATCTGCGAAATCGTATGTTTGCCATCGCACATCTGCCACACATAGGTTCCGATAGAATCCAAAACAATAACTCTCTTATTCGGAAGCATAAAGAGTTTACTTGCAAGTCGTGTCCAAAGTTTATCTTTTTGTGGAATGACGAGCGAGGCTTCGCCTTTGTCGTCTACCTCCCAAGTAATCAATTGGTTCCGCACAGGGAAGGACTTCATAACCTTTGTCCTATCCACATCCGGACGCTTCTTGAGTTTGAGTGTGTAAAGGAGTCTATTTAGCATCTTTTTTTATATTTATCAGTAGTCAGTTAAAGAGGGTTTCTGTAGCGGATACAGCAAACCAGACTGCCACAAGGTAACTCTTAACTGAAGACTGGTAACTGACAACTATTAATGGCATTCAATGCTTTCAGCAACCTTTTGGACAGCTGAGTGAGCATCGTTGCTCCCGATGGACTGGATGACATAGATACGGTTAGAATGATTGCATTGCCAAAGATGGAACGCAAGGGCTGTCCGTTTGGATAACTTATCGATCATCAACACAGGACTGAAAGGTATACCATCGTAAAGTCGAGTCTGTTCTCCAACAAGGGTCAGACGTTCATCTTCCGATTCTGTATGAGATGTCACCTCAAATCCATAGCCGCGAATCGCTTTTGCGTATTTCGCGCGAAACCATGCCTCCAACGGGTTCGGGGTATCTTGATAGTCGTTCAACATCACTTCTGCCGGTCCGTAACGTTCAACGCTCAGTTGTCCTATATCCGGTGGCGAAAAATCTGTGTGACTGCCAGAACCGTTCGTTTTTTGTAGGCGGTCACCTACCCGTTTGGCGAGTCGTACAACACTTTGAAAACGCATAGGCTTTGCAGCAAACGCAAATAGTAGATAGCCGCTGAGCAGCTTCTGGCGTTCCAATTTATATTCTTTCGGCACACCTAACTTGAGACCGTAAGCACTCCATAATGTCTGAGGGGCATCACCGCGGTCTACAATTGATTGAAAAATCCGCATTACCGTGGGGCGCCAGTTCTCTTTGAGCCGTCCCATCACTTGTACGATCGTAATCCGTTTCCCCGCGTGGAAGATTAACCCGTTGGCACGGATATCCCCTTTCCAACTGAAACCGAGAACGTTACGTCCCTCAAAAAATCCATCTTCTTTAATGAGGTTAACGTTCCGGCGAAAAGCGAGTTCGGTACCTTTTTTCTTGTAAGTCTTGCGAATCAACTTAAAGTATTCGTCAAGCGTTGCATGAAGATCCGGCTTTTTGCGGCGCGTATGTGCCCACTTGAGCTCAAGGCGAGGCATATCACCGTCATCAAGTCGGAGGTACCCTGTTTTCTGGTCCCCGCTGAGTCCGCTGAGTTCCCATGTTGTAGGTATTTCAAGTTGTATGCCTGCCCAGCCAAAGAGTGTCCAATCCATGTTTTAATTATCAGTTACCAGTTGTCAGTTTGCCTCGTAGTGAGAGTTGTCAGTTAAGGGATTTCTGATGCAAGGAATGCCTCTTTCTGAAAACCGATAACTGAAAAGATTTTTTGAAAAAAATCCGTACTGACAACTATTAAAACGGTTTGACAATGACCGCTTTAGAGACAAGCGCAATAGCCACGGTCCCCATGCCGATGAGACCGACTCCGCACGCAAATCCTGCTGCAAGCACAGGATTAAACATATACCAACGCTTCATGCCGAATCGTTTAATCATATAGAATCGCCCGATAATCGCACCGAGGAGTCGGGCAATCATACTACCTGGGTCCGCTCCGATACCACCAATAATGCCGTAGAACCACATTGACGGTAGTTTGAACACCCATAACATGCCATAGATCGCAAGGCTTGAGGTGAATCCAGCGGAGACATAATCACCCCGAATCGCTTGAAGCATTTGGCTATTTCCATCCCGCAGCGACGTTTTCCAGAGACATTCGTTTGTGGCGTTAATGGGCCACATCATCTGTGCGAACGGATACTGCGCACTCGGAATAGGGGCTATCTTCCAGATAAAATGAAGCACCACAATTCCACTCACAATCAAGATTGGCATAATCAGTAGTGTACCAGCAAGGTTTGAAGTGAAAGTTGTACCTGTTAATTCAAGTACTCGCCAACTCTGTGTACCGCGTCCGTAATCTTCGTCTGGCAGCGGCGCAAACCAGATATCTATCTCTTCGTATCGACTTAAAATAAACGTGATTTCATGGAGATACGGTATTTCAAAGAGATCTCGCCCTAAGACACCGAAAGTTCGTGCCGTAATATACGAATTAATCGGTGTATAAAGGAAAGCGTAGCCCAATAAGAAACTCAACGGGAAATTAGGCACCATCCAGTGAATCAGCCAAACGAATCCACCCATACCGACAAGCCACATTAATCCCATCAACCATATTGGAAAATCACCACGATTCGGTGGTGTTGCGAAGGAGCCGCGTTCGCCAGCCGTTTTCTTCGATTTCCTTAGTTTGAAGAGCATCGGAATAGAAGCTGCCATCCCAACGAGTGCGAGGCTAAAAGATTTTCCCATACCATAACTCATCCAGAAATCGAGTCCGTTGAACAGCCCCACAGCCCGGACATCCAGCCCAGGTTTCCATTGGTTGAGAATCTCGTATCGGTATAGGATTTGCGGGTTTAAGATAAATTGCGACGCCATCGCGGTAATGAACTCTGTCATCACAATTGGGAACGGCAGCACGAACCCAAAGAGCATCTGTCCGAAGTCAGTTCGCAACGCGAAAACCCCTGTGGGCGCAAAACCTTCAATACTTTGCGTGAAATCTATCCACGGAATCTTCAGAATTTGAATCGGCTGGCTCATCATAACACCGGTGAGCGAAGGCACACCGATATAGAGAAATCCCCAAATTAGCCCCGCCATAGAACCGATAGAGAAAACCCGCCATCGCCACGTCTCTTCTTTGCCAGTTGTTTCTGCAAGTGCGGTCGCTCCCTGGGCGGTAATCGGTGCCATTGGATACGGAAGCCGTTCGAGGTCCGCCGTGAGCCGGAACAAAATATACTGACCGCTAACAAATCTTAAAGTACCGAGCAATTTTCCCGCGAGATAGATGGCAATCGGTAGGAACCAGTCTGGGTGCAATAGACTTCGCGTGAGCACCCCCACAGAATCCCCCGCAGGTACAATCCACGCCGGTATTTTGTCAGCAATTTCGTAGGATGCCGCCTGTGGTGTATTGATGAAGTAAGCGTACCAAATAAAACTTCGATACTGCAGCCCACTCCCGACAGCCGCACCGGTCAACCCGAGGAGCATATAGAGTTCTTGTCGCCGAGCAGTTGTAAAAGAACGCCGAGCGAGCTCAGTGAATAGAATTACGGCAACCCAAGGCGCTGCACCAGCACCGGATTCACCGGATACATAACTGAGATAGATGGAGCCAGGCATCATCAGCAAGCCAACGAACAGTGCTCCAATGAACACTTTAACCGTTAACCCCGATTCAAAGGTACGGATACCACCTTCAATGTCGTATCGCTGCGCCCAAGATTGCCATTCATCTGCTTGTGTTACTCTTTCTCTCGCCAAATTAAATGTTCTCCTTTTATTAGTTATCGGTCATCAGTTATCAGGAAGAACCTTTCTTTCAGACAACCCATAACTGATGGCTAACAGCTAATTCTTACTCGTCGCCTGACTCTTCGGTGCTGTCGGTGTCTCGTAGCTCTTCCCAGAAATGCGCCGTGAAGATACCAATTGTCAGCACAAGAGCCGAGAACATTTGCCATTGCCAACGCCCTTCAAGAGCGATAACACTGAACAGCCATAAGAAGGTACCGATGATAATTATAGTACTTGCTACTTTTTCCATTTTTTCTTACTATAGCCTGCTGAGCATCGTTCCACTACGTTCTACGATGACTTCTGGTTAATGCTGTGCTGGGTTTCGGCACTATTCACGCGCCTAATTTTCGTTAAATCTGCCCGAAATGTAGTGGCGGGCAGCCCAGATTTAATAGTTAAAAAAACTTAGTCCGCTGGTGTAGGTACTGGATCCATTTGTGTTGTCTCTTCCTCTGAACCATCCGTGCCTTCGGTTCTACCCCGTTCATGGAACTCTGCCCGGATATCCACGCTGAACGTACGCCAGATAAGCAGCTGCTTCCGTAACAGATTTAGGAACCGGCGATTCACGCGTTTCCAAGAGGCGATCTCACCACTTTCGCGATGCACATCTAAGGTGATTTTGTACAGATCTTCCTCTTCACCACCGACAGGAGAGGTAACGAATTGAATGGATTGGCTCACACCCAAATCGTAGGGTGCCAACCATACCATCATACCAATTTGATACGAGTCGTCTCCTGTTTCACTGAAGGCAACTTGGTCGGTATAGAAATCACTCGCGGATTCATCCGCGTGTGCCTCAAAGTAGTCGCGCATAAAAACATTCAAGCCGAGGGCTTCCTCTTCCAGCACAGTGAATGGCAGGTTGAAGTGCCATACGTCGCCTTCTGGTTCCGGGAGTTTCCACTTACGTTCAATATCTGGGACAGCCATCCGGGACGCTTTGATTGCCGGATACATGGTACTCAACAGCACCACAATCATGACGATAATCGTCGCCACAACTGTTGACATTGACGAATAATTGAGCGTCAACCCAGCGAGCCATCCGAAGTGGACAAGGGTCGTTGCAATTGCTTGACCCATCAGGTAACCTAATACCGCACCAACAATAGCATATACGCATGCCTCCGCAAGGAAAAGGAACGCGATATGGACGGGTGCCAGACCCACAGAACTGTAAATACTGATCTCTCGGACACGTTCATAGACTGCCCCAAGCATCGTGTTGAGGACAATGAGCGCCGCAATCAAAATCGGCACGAATAAATTTCCCATTCCACTGAAACTCGTCATCCCTATGCTGCTATAGAGGTATGTATCTTTATCGCGGCCGACGAAGAAGTCAAGCGCAATACGGTTCATGAGCGGTGCCATGATGAGATCCAACTTATCAATCGCTCCAAGCAGTTTTGGATCATCGCCTCGCGGTTCCATATTAACGGCAACACTACGGAGTGTGCCGCCTTGGTTCATAACCACTTCATACGGCAGAATAGCAATGCTGTCCGGAGTGAGGTGGAGATATTTCTGCAATTCACCCTCAAGCGTCTCATCGCCCGTAGCACCTCGACTGCGTTGCTGCTGCATCAACTGGTAATCGACAGGTGTAAGCTCTTCGCCATCGTTATCCGTAAGATCCTTGAACCCAATACCCAGAACACCGACAACAGTGAAGTCTGCACCATAGACAGAAACAGTTGCTTTGCCCATATCGCTTTCGCTGATTTTCAGCAACTCTGCCATCCCTTTCGGGAGGACAATCGCATAAGGCCACTCTGTAGGCCATTCGCTGGCATCCGCAGGATCAAACCACTTGCCATATTGCAGGTATCGATCAATACCACTGACCGCGGGTTCTGATTCGTTCATCCCAACGAGCATGTTCGCAGCGAACGTTAACGCTTCTCCAGTGAGTTGATGCGTCGGCGGGGACGGGTCTGCCGAATTTGATGTACGGGTCAATTGCACAAACGACTGATCCCCGGTTCCTGAGGATTGATACCACGCACGCGGAGCAACGACGTTTTGAACGGTCACGATAGATTCTTCGTCTACCTGCTCAATGAAACCACCCGCCTCTAAAACCGCAACCGATTCTGCTACCTCAATCGGCTGTTGTCCCTGTTTGACGAGGAGTTCGTTTTTACGCTGCAGAAGCCGTTCCAATGCAGTGAGTGTGATCTGGGTCTTCTGCATGTCATTTAGCACCGAAGTAAGTACCGGCTCCTCAAGCGGACGCCAGTATTGGTCTCGGATGAGAAGTCCTGTATAACGTGGTGTCACCTGCGGGAGACTCGTCCTATTCGGATGCATAAACGTCCTAACGGAGGTAAACGAGATAACAGTGAACGTCAGGATTACCAATGTGCAACACGTCAGGATTGTCCTGCCTTTCCGTTTCCGCATATTTGAAATCCCTAAGCTAAACGCTGCAGCACTCGCACTTAATCTGCCGACATCTGCTTTATAAACTTTACTGCCTTCCTGCCGAATTTTTTCGAGCTGCTCCTCGAATTTGCGGACAATAATACTGATAACAATTACTGTCAATGCAAGGACAACAAAGGCGATCAAGATAATCACCGGTGTCGTTGTAATTTGGAAGGCAGGGTGAACTTGGCTTAGGAAGAAGAATACAAGTAAGAAAATACCGAACGAACCGAGAATTTGCTTGTGGATGTTTGGGAAACCGAAGATGAGTCGCTCCATAAAGTAGGCGAACGGCATCAGCAAGGCAAGGTAGAACATCACACCGTTAACAACGTCGTTACCAGTCTGTTTAACATCTGGGTACGCCCGAGATTCATAGCCCCACGCAGCGCGAGCGAGTTTGAGGGCTTGTTGGTAGTCATTTTGGAGGAGTTCACTCTCAGCACGCGCAAGGTATTCATTCGCAAATTGATGGAGCTTGTCAAGTCTATCGCTGGAAATTCCGAAACGTTTATAAAGCCGTGATCGATTTTCGTCAAGCCACCACATATCTCGAACAACGACGTACGGAGTAAGACGTATCTGCCCATTTTCACGGACAACAAATCCTTCGCCAGTATAGAGGGTCGGATTTTTCATGCCGCTCTTCGTCGCTTTGATAAGCAGGAGCCGTTTGCCAATCTGTCCGTAGGCCATCCCGATTTTGATGCGCGTATTCGGTTCGCTGTAAACGAGGGCAATCGGTTCAGCAGCGGAAACACCTTCCTGCTGCCACGGTTTGGACATTCCATACTTCTCTGGCGCGCTATCGGTGAGAGCGTCGTAAATCTCAAGTTCCCGCAAAGTTCGTAGATACCGCTGATCAACCAAATCGTAGATAGTTGTAGAGACACACGGGAACGTAACCACACGGCACCCACGCCTACGGGTATTAATAGGCACTTTATTCGGCAGAAGTTTCGCACCATAGTTCCCCAAGTCTGGCGCGTAGACAATATCTCCTGAATCTTTGTCAAGAATGTACGCTTCAACCTCTTGAGCACCGCCGAGCCGGCGTGTCGCTCTACCCTCCATCGCTAACCCGGCAACCTCAAAATTGCCTTTGTTATCGCCCATAACGAACAAGTCGCCGCGCACACCCATCATGGATTTGTGCTTCCTACGGAGCGTTAAGATCGGATAAGGGACAGGTTTATTTGGAAGTGCCGATTCACGGGCATCGAATTCAACGACATCACCGAAGAGGTTGCAGTAAAAATTTCCAACGCGTGCTGCCGTAGGCATTTCTTCGTCACGGAGCGCTTGGATGAGGAGTGATGCCAATGTCTGTGCCTGCTGATGGAGGTTACCACCTTCTCGAAGGTCAACGCGTTCAATTGTATCGAGGGGGGTGTCTGTTAAAACGCGCGCATCTTCGATAGTCGCAAAAGCAATTCCCGTTTTGCCAACAAGTGTGGCAACTTCGCTATCAAAGGCGATTTTACCGGGAATATATGTTTTCCAGGTCTTTCCACCACTCGCGGATATGGCGTTAACGAAGTTCGATTGTCCACCGAGACCCGCGATTGAAATCAGGGTCTTGATGTCCTCAATCTCATCCTCAGAGAACGTATCTGGATCTTCGTGTCGGAGGCGGAGCATCGCGTCAAGCTGCTCACGTGTACGGATATTATTCTTCCGATTTTTCTTTGCCGTGCGGACATCGTTTCGGATAAACCGCTCTACCTCTTTTCGGATATAGTCCATATCTTTGAGCATATCCTCGGAAGGTTCGCCTTGGTTCCGCCACTGCTCGAACTGCATCTTCATGAGTCGGCTCACACCGCTGAGACCTGTGAGCTTGTTGAAGTGAGAACTCAGGAGCGTTTCAAGCGTCTTACCTTCAAGCGCGGTTTTGTCAGAAATCCCGTTTGCCACTGTCCATTGCCGTGCCATAACGGCTTGTCGAATTTGGTCATCCGTCCATTGCCAAAGTTTCCGGACGCGAACGCCGAAGTCGGCGTCCTGAGCATAGGTGGCGAGTTTATTACCGATACTCGCAAACTCACGACGCAGGACAAATTCGGGTTCTTGATCGTAGAACCAGCCTTTGTTAAACACACCAAACTGATTCGACTGAGATGAAAGGTCAATGCTAATATAAAGTGAAGTGTAATAGCGGTTGAATAGATCTTGAAGTGCGATCGCTGCCTCAATCTGTCCGAGTTTCCGATTATATTCGCTGGTATCAATACGCAACATCTTCTCAATACGGCTCTGAATGTTTCGGAAACGTGCGTTCCGGAGCGTCAACATATTATCGCGTAGGAGCACCTTTGTCTCTTCATCGAAATCTGTATCTAATGTCGGCAAACGCTCAAGGAGATTCTCGAGAGCTACGACATCCGTATCCGCTCGCTTCTTGACAGTTGCTAACAGTTCTGTTTCGATAATGTAAGATGCGATACGCGATCGGAGTTGCAGTGCCTGTTTCACCTCATCACCTGATAGATAATTTTCCAAAATGAGGCGTTCTTCAGCCAGATATTCGCGCCCTAATGTTCCAGCAGTAGCAATCAAGCTCTCGATACGGGTTCGCTCTAACCTCGCGTTTCGAAGCGCGATTTCAAAAATACTCTGTTTGTCTTTCAGAAGGTCAGCTATCAACGTACCTGTATCAACAGTATCCGCGGACTCGTTTAAGCGTTGCCGGAGTTGGGTATCAATAGTGTTGAGGCGTTCCACACCCGCTTTCGATAAGAACTTTCCACTGTACAGCAGATTATCGGCACCTTGCCACAATGGTGTTTCTTTGAGTTTCCGAATACTTGCTTTAATTTCATCTTCAACGGGTTGGCTGTCACGGATTTGTGAGAGCACTTTTTTCAGGAGTTGGGTTTCTCGTTGGATTGCCGCTTCTTGGGAATCAGTGGCATCTCGCAAAACGCTGCGTGCCTCTTTGGCTTTATTGAGTGAATGTAGGTCCAGATGCCGATCCAGGATTTTCTCAGGAGTCCACATCAATGCAAATTTACGTTTATCGCTCATCTCCCAGTCTGCGAGGACTTTGTTAAGTGTCTCAATATCAGACACAAGCTCTTCAGGAAGATCTTGCGGAACGGGGACATGCCAATCGGAACCGCTTTGTACGGGGTTAAGATACGCGTCATTCGGGTGTCTGGCATATTCATCAATAGTATCTGTTTCTACAGCACCTATAAGCTTATCGACCGCCCATACATCGAGGCGAGCTATCGGTAGTGCCAACTCCACAACTAATTGACGCTGCGCTTTTCGGCTTGTGTCGAGTGCTACCGTACGTACTTCAGATAACCTTTCAACGACATCCCGCAGAAAGTGGGTAGTTTGTAAAGCTTCTTTCTTTGAACGCGCAAGATTTGCCAACAATCGGCTCTTCTCTTCACCCGTAAACCCTTGCTTTTCGCGTTTTCGATTTCTATCCGCCTGCTTCTTCTGACGTTCTGAGAAGTCGCGCTGTTGATTTGTAAGATTTTCGATCTCGGATCGGGTTTTCGCTAAGCCGTCAAGTGTTGTTTCCAGCGATTCCAGATCTGCTTTTACGTTGTGGACACCGTGGTAGAAACCGGCAGGAAGATCAACGAGAACGTTTCGGTCAATAGAGAACAGCAGCCTTCTACCTAATTCTTCAAATTCGATAATATCTGTAGAGAGTCCGCGGCGAAGCCCGTGCATTGTTGGCGTCCCGGGTGAATCTGTATCCGCACCGACGATATCCTGTCCAATACCTTCCATAAAGGCGCGCATACCAGCAAGACCTTGGAAATGACCGTCTACAGCAACAAAGAGGACAGAGTAACCCGGACGATATTGCGGTTGACTAAAGAGGCGGGCAAGCTCCATAAGAGCAGCTATACCACAGGTCGGATCCGCACCCGGCGCCATTGACGGAACAACAGACATAGAATCGTAGTAAGCTGTCAGGACGATGAGTTCATCACGGAGCGTCGGATCTCCACCTTCCAAAAATCCGCGTATATTCTGTCCAACGCGACGTTCCCACGTCATCTTACCTCTAACACGGACATTGACTTGATTGCCTTGCGCCTGCTGTTCCGCAAGCAAAGTCGTCAGGACATCAGCATCTTCTTTGGATATCCAAAATCGTGGTATGTTGGCAGGGACAGTGCCGAACTTGTTTTCCGCTTCACCCCGAATGGTTGTTTCGGGTTCGATGAAGATAACAGCGGTGCCACCGAGCATTGCCGCATTGATGTACCGGGTACTGGAGTTAAAGTCAAGAATTACGATCGCGCCTTTGGGGATAAAGATATTCGATTCGCTGGCAGCGACGAATTCACCCGACTCATCAACTTGACCGTCGTTGTTATTATCAATGCCATCTGTCGCGTCGCCAGGTATTTCATCCGTCCAACCATCCGCATCATTGTCAATACCGTCTGTCGCCCACCCTCGAATCTCTGAGAGCAAGGGGATCTCGCCATATTCATCAATCGTACCATCCTCATCGTTATCAATACCATCGGACGCTTTTTGCAAGTGTTCATTAAGGATATCGTCGGTGATGCTGGCTTCAGTGATGCCGTGGCGTCGAGCGAGTATCGCGAGGGTGTCGCCATCTTGGAGCTCATACCAAAAGCCACCAATGTTGGTACCGTTAAAGTCGGCAAGTTCGCCATCATCGCCATAAAGGAGCGGACCCGACAAGCCGCCTGTTGGAATGTAAATTGTACTGCCTTCAACGACAGGGGTTGCCAAAAATTTGTTTCGATCATCCGCCAGAATAGCCGCTTCAGAGACTTGATAACTTGACGCGATGTCTTCAAGCGTTTCGTTCGCTAACGCAGTATGTTTAATTGCATCTGCTAATAAGGAGGTCCGTACGAGGTTCGGCCAGAGCGGGGTGAGTTCAAAGGTATGAAGAACGGTGGCTTCTGCGGAGATCACTTCAATGACGCTATCCCTATGGTCGATTGGCACAGTGACTGGAAATTCGCGGCTTTCCACATTTTGCAAGCCAATTTCAACGAATCGGTCAAAGATGTACTTACTGCCACTCGCGGCTTGAGGATAACCTGTTACGCGACTCTCAAGGCTTGACAACCGGGCTATATCTTTCCGAATGTTGCCGATAGATAGGTCATCCCGGATCTGGATGGCCGCAGTCTTCATACCGGCACTCGAAACCGTTTGTGCATGGATCGTATGACACAATGCTGGGACAAGCAATATAGAGAGGAAAAGCGTTAATACAGTAAAGCCGCGTGAACAATGTTCACAATTCCTACAAGTTCTCATACTTTTAAAGTCTCCCACCTTTTCTTGTTTCTCACATTTCCCACATAGCGCATTTAGAGATTGTCCAAAGGACCTATAAAGACATATTAAGCAAGGCGTATATACTGTCATTCATAATATAAGTATATGGCTTGTTAATCCCTCTGTTTTTTGGCTTCTCTAAATATCTACTTTCTTGGGACTCTTTATAATCTTGATGATAATTTAGTTACATTTTATACCATTATTACAATTTTTGTCAAATTAAAATTTGCATTTAGGGTTTTTTGAGGTTAAAATATAATTCGTGCTTTCGTCTCTCCACTGAAGCAGGATACTCTTAAACTGCACCGCACTACTATTATAAAAACAATGCCAAAATTAGAAAAAACTCAAAGGCAGTTTAAGGATGCCTGCCTGTCTGAGCAAAGGAGTCAAACGTGAACAAAAAATCCGAAAAATTAAACGCAGAGAAAGTCGTCTCACGGATAAAAATGCGTCGGCGTGAATTGAAGTTGACCCAAACAGAACTCGCGAAAGAAGCGAATCTAACACCTGCAGCAATTTCACAATTTGAATCAGGAACTCGAAAACCCTCGTTTAAAACACTTTCCAGCCTCTCTGACGCTCTAAAAGTTACCACCGACTATCTACTCGGAAAAGCCGAGAAAAACTACAATGACCTCTTAGCCGACCCGAAAGTCAGTGCAATGTTCAAAGGAATGATGAAATTTACAGAGAAAGACAAAGAAACGCTCTATGAGTTCTATGAATTCCTCAGAACGAAAGCAGAGGCACAAGCGGCTACCACTGAAGAAACATCCTAAAACACTGCGTAGCAAACTTCGCATAGAATCAGACTTACGCGATACACCAGGATGCAGCTTCGTATAGATGGACTACATTTATCTTTGCTTAGGTCTGTACATCCCTTGGCGAATTGTATTCTTACATTCGCTTCAAAAGACACTCGCAGGACAGACACAGTTTTAAGACCGCATAGGTATGTACTGCTCTAAGCTTTGATTAAAACCACCTTACCAAAATTCTGACGATTTTCCAACAACAAATGTGCCTCGCCGGCACGATGAAGCGGCAAAGTACTGTCTATAATAGGCACTAATTTCCCTTGCCCGGCGAGGTGGACAAGCGTTCGGAGTTCCCTTACTGTACCGAGAGCGGAACCCATTACAGTCAATTGTTTCTGATACAACTTTCGGATATTAAGGGTTCCCATGTTGCCCGTCGTAACGCCACATGAGACGAGCCGCCCATTTTTAGCAAGACTCGCAATACTCTGATCCCATGTCGCAGCACCGACATGCTCAAGCACAACGTCCACGCCTCGTCCGTCCGTGGCATCGAGCACGGATTCCGAGAAATCTATATCTTTGTAATTAATCGTGACATCTGCCCCCATTGCCCCCGCACGTGCGAGTTTCGCATCACTGCTCGCCGTAGCGAAGACTCTGGCACCGATTAATTTTGCGATTTGCAGCCCCGCGCTTCCAACACCACCGCCTACCCCAAGAATTAAGATATCCTCACCAGGACCAAGTTGGGCTCGGGTCATTAGCATGTGCCATGCCGTGAGATACGCAATTGGCATCGCAGCCGCATTGACAAATGACAAGGCTTCAGGCAACTGAATCGCGTTTTGGGCAGGTGCTTTCACATATTCCGCGTACCCACCGTTGGTTTGAAACCCGATGAGTTCCTGTGTGTCACACAAGTTTTCAGCACCGCCATGGCAGTCGCTACAAACACCACACGGAATGCACGGCGCGAGAACAACCCGATCTCCAACCGCTACTCCGCTGACTGTGTCCCCAATCTCTGCGATTGTGCCAGCGATGTCAGATCCGAGTGTGTGGGGTGTCTCGCCGCGTTGGAATTTCTCCGCTATCTCGGGTCGGTTCCGACGCGCATGAAGATCCAGATAGTTCACCCCACAGGCTTCGACTTTAACCAGGACTTCGTTAGCGTCAAGTGTTGGCTTCGGCACATCTGTATACTGAAGTACTTCTGTGCTACCTTGTTCTGAAAAAACGACTGCTTTCATGTTGGCTTTCAGTTTAGTGATTGCGCCACCTTCCATCTGGATGTATCCATATTTCACATGCCTTTTCCGCAAGTTCACACGCCCTTGCAGCGATAGTTGTTTGATTCCATTCTTCAGCGCGAGCGAGACTCTGGTTCAGATATAGAGGACTATAGCGAAATCCTTCCTTTAGCATATCCCTTTTCTCCTTGAAAGGACGATTGCCTAACTCCGAATTGCGTCCAGTAAGTGTGAGATTCCCGATTTTGTTGAGAAACACTTCATGATCATATTGATAACTGTTGCCTAAATCCTGTTTCCATGAATCAGTGAGCGTCTGCGGCATCACATAGGTGCAGCATCTTCTTTCGCGACACATAGCACTCCGCATGAAGATTAAGAATTTAATCGGGTGATTTTACCAATGCCCGGTGCGGTTAGAAAACCGCCCCATAAGTGTCAATTTTAGAAAAATAATCGCCTCGGTCCCCGGTCCGGTAGGTTCGATTTTTGCGGCGTACCCGCCAATGCGATCTGCATTCCGAACCCAACTGGATCCTACGCTGAAACCTTGAAACTCCCAAAAAACTCTTTAGTCCCGTAGGGACGACATTTGTGTAGAAATGTGCCTCGACCAAAGCCCAAGCCCCAGAGGGGCGGCATCTATAGAGACCCTCCCACGAAATACCGTGAAATACCTCTAAATTGACACCTATGGTGCGGTTAGGAAACCGAACCTACCGGGTTTGGGATAGCATGGAATTACCCAAATATTTTATTAAGCTTCATCTGGAGTGCTAGCGTTTTCGCAGAATTCCGTGCGTGTATGGAACCTGTGGAAAATACGCGTGCCTTTGAAACTCAGCTCGCGCGCAACCTGAATTGTTCAAACTTTAGTAAACCTATACTTTCACCAAGAGCCAGGACCGTTTGAGTAAGCCATGTTTATGATTCCCTCGGTACAACTGTAGCCATCAAGTTGGAAAGACGGAATTTAACCGTAAGCACCATGATTGAGGAAGCCGAGTAGACGACGTAAACGGGGACTTGCATCTCTGTATACCGAATCCGGCATATTGTAGTTCATAAACGGATAATATTTATGTCCGACCAGTCGGCGCGCGTAAGTTATCTGTGTAATATATCGGGTGCGCTGGCTCTGGTTGGGACCGCCGCGATGCCACACCTGATTGTTGAACATGATAACGCTGCCCGCTTTTCCAAGATTATACTGGATTTTGTCTTCCCACTCCGTGCCTTCTATCGGATTCGGCGGTGATGCACCGAAAAGATGCGAACCTGGAACAACTTCTGTCCCGCCATGCGCTATCTCGGTGACATCGGTGAGGTAGTAATTCGCCGTAAAGAGCAGCACCGGCAGCCGTACATTTTTCGGCGGTTCACCCTCAGTCACGATATAGTGAAGTGCGTCGTCCTGATGCCAAGACGTAATCCCGCCGCCAGGGAACGTCTGGAACGAATTGTTATGAATGACGTGACAGTTTTCCGCAACAAGTGCTTCAGCAAAGGAGACAATCGGTTCGAGATCAAACAATCGACGATTGGCTTCGCTATGTTCAAACATCCGATGGCTCAAGTGCATGTGCCCTTCCGGACTACCACCGTTTAAGTTATTCGGATCGTTTTTGAGTGCCCACTCTAAATCCTGCCGAAGTTCTGCGCAGTGATCAGGGGTCAAAACATCTTGCAGAAACAGGCAACCTTGCTGGTGGAAGGTCTCCACCCATTCTTGGATTTGTTCATCACTGACAACCTGATCCGCCAAGTAGGTTGTTTGTGCCATTGTTCTACCTTCCTCCGTTTTTTGCGCGTATAAAACAGTTTTGTCAGTTAGGACTTACGCACTTGCTTTTCAAGTCCCCCTGATAAGGGGGATTTAGGGGGTTTAAAAGTAAAAAAATCTACGATCGCGTGCTAAATTTGCGTAAGTCGTGTCAGTTATGGGAACGGTTTTCACCGCGCCTTTTGTGATGTGGACATGTGCAGTCCCGCTACCATAAATTTCTATCCACCCATTGCAGCAGCGACGATGATACCGAGTGAAACCAGAACACCCGCAACCGTAACACCCGCAGCGACATTGTTCTCTTCGGCGATCTGACGGTTTAGGTCGTACGGAGTCGCTATATCAAAGACTTTATACCCTACCATCAGAACCACTAAACCGACGATACTAAAAACAACGCCTTCAATGATAAAACCGCCCAAGACTTTGAAATCTACCATCGGAGCATCCGCTGCGGCAGCGTCAGCTTGCGCATTCGCATTATGTGTGAACATAACAAGGGCAACAATCGCCACAGTAACCAGAACAAACGTGGTAAAAACGATTTTTTTAGCCATTTTAAAGTCTCCTTATTTTAGGTAGTACCTTATGAACGATCTACCTCCGCGTGTATCTACTTTTATTCTCTTTCACGCTATGTCAAAAGTTCAAATTGCACATCTGCAGTAGGGTGCAGATATTTTACCAATATTGCATCTTTATCTTCAATATAGAGCCATCCAGATTCAACGTCATCAAGCGTTCCCGTCGCAGCGGGAATCTCAGTTTCCGCGTATTTGTTTAATCCGTCAGCTGGCTCAGAGTCGTTTGAAGGGGCATCCGAATCTGCGATTGCGGCATCATCCGAGGGTGAAGCAAACTGGTACCGAGATTGAAGTCCACGCGGGGCACGCCCGTAACCAACAATCAGTGTGTGACTCACCTCGTTTTCGGCATAACTGAGTTGCCAGTTTAGCTGCCCCGCATCGGACACGGTGAACGCGTCTACTTTCGCACCGGAATTCAGATGGACATTGCCGGCGATAGCCGTCTTAATCCCTGGATCCAGTCCCCGGAGTGTATAGACATTCACTATAATATCCTCAGGGTTCAGATGTGGTCCTTTGCCTTCAGTGCAAAAACCATAGAAACCATCAGGATAGGTGCCCTTCAACTCGCCATCTTCCGACTGCTGATACATAGCACTCACCGTGATACCTTCAGCGATCTGATGCCACCTCTCATCTTCGGTATGCTGGTTCAAACGTTGTAAATAATAGGCAAGAACTAACCCATTCCATTGCACAGGTACGCCGAACCAAGGGTGTGTATAGAAAGTTGTACCGAAAACCGGAATCGAGCCGAAACGCATACCGGGTCGGTCAGGGAGATGCCAATGATAGAGAAACGGTAATGAAGTTTCTGCCCAATATATTGCCCGTTTGAGATATGCTTTCTCACCAGTAACTTCATAAGCCTCAACGTAAGCACCGATCGAATGTGCAGCCGCGAGAACATCCGGTTGATACATCGGGCATTCCCACATTTGGGCACCGCGTGGGACTGAGAATTGTTTCATGAATTTAAGTGCCTTCACCCCTGCCTCACGCGAGGTCTTATTGCCAGTGATTCGGGCATGTCTCAGGAGTAGAAGTGCCGATTCCGCACAGGTACCGAGTACGGCTTCGCCTGCGTTGCCGAGCGGGGCAGTTTTTTCGCTTGTCGGATGCCAGCGCCAACTGCCATCAAATTCTTGTGTGGCAACACGTTGCTGTGTTTCCGATTCCATATAACCTAACGCGGCATCAATATTACCCATGTAGAAAGGGAATTCCCACCTTAAGATGTGACAGGAACCGCGTGCCGCCAACCCCTCTGGACCTGAGTCTGCTATAGTATTTCTCGCAATTTCCAAGGCTCGCTCTTTTACTTCTTCATCTTTCGTAGCGAGGTAGTCGTACCAGAGCAGCGTACCGAAACCTGGTTCGTTGCGCGGTGCCCAGTCAACACAGTGTCGAGATTTTCGGGTATCTTCGTCCCATGTTGTGTGCATAAACCCGTGTCGTGAAAGCAGGACCTCTTCCTCATCGCTACGTGGTGATGGTAAGGGTTCAGGTGCACCGTAAGCATCTGTCCAATGCCCGACCGCATCCAGAATTGAGGAATTGCCATCAACAATAATTTCGGTTTTGATGGAGATCGGACGAGACGGGGTCAGGGGATACGGAATAGAAGCCTCTGTATGATTCTCCTGGACCCATGTCGGTATAGTTGGTAGAAATACCCCGAGCGCGTGATTCTTTTGAGATTGATGCCAATTAGGTGAGGCGAATGTCGCCGAGAGCATCTGATTCTCACCATCCCACTTGTCAAGCGGATTCCAAATAATACCGACGAGCGACTTTTGCATCTCTACTGCCATGACTGGCACGGTAATCTTATACGGGTGTGGCACCAGACGGTTGTTGAGTGGCGGGGCTGCATCACGTGTGCTCGAGGAACGTTCCTCATTCTCCAAGAATTCAAGACCAGGAAAGAGGGCGGCTGTTTTCCTGTCGCGATTACGCCCTTGTCCTGCATAAAGCATTGGACCCTGGAAAGATAGGAGTTCCCGATTCCCATCGGTTTGTAACTCAGATTCCGTTTTAATACGCTTGGCATCTTCGGTAAGGGTCCACTCTGTCGCATAGCCCCATTTCACACCATCAGCATCCGTTTCTGTACCGCTTAGCTGGATTATAGATTCACCTTGATTGTTCCCCGAAAGTTGATACTCGGTCGGAACAAGCCGAACTGATTGACGGGCTTGTGATGCGTCTAAATAGGCAATTTCAGCAAGCGCGGGGCTGGTTGCCACCTGTTGATAGTTACCGCCTTTCGCAACAAATAGGATATAATACTCAAAACCACTGTCAGCAGGTTTTT
>JAGFCB010000281.1 GCA_022394775.1 Candidatus Poribacteria bacterium | reverse complement strand
ATAAACATATCGTCCCTACGGGACTGAAGAGCATCACATCCCGTGAAGGAACAGCCTAAAAAGTTCGACTTATGTGAAACTATATTTTACAATTAGTTATTTAGCACAAGCCGTTACTTTTTGTCAAGCAAAAATATCGTGGTGGCAAAAAAGGCACTTCAAGGGGCAGGGGCGTGCGTAATATAGAAAAATGCGAAGCTGGCGTTACTGGGGCGGTGGCACGAGCAGAAGATAAGCGAAAGGCGGTGGCGGATTGTGCGTGGAATGTAGCGAGCTCAGGCGTTTTTGTCCGCTTCCTGCGATGGCAGTGTTTGGACTTTGTTATTCAAACTCTGCCAACGCACTATTGAGACATCAAAAACGCCGTAGCGAAATGGAATGCACGTATTGCCTCGCCTGTAGCGGTAAAGCCACAAAAAAACTTTCCCCGAGAAACAAGCGCCGAACTATCGGCGCGCACCTGCTGGGTGAGGGGTGGGCTCTTCCGGTGTTCAGGGGTGGCGGTCGGGCGTTGTGGCGGTGGCTCTGATAATACTGTAGCCTTCAGTGTGGTTGTCCCCAGTCGACTTCAGAACACTCGAGTTTTACATGAGCGAGTTTATCTCGCTTGTCGTCAGAGACCGCGTTTTTTCTATGTCCTAAGGGGGTTGGTTTTCACGGCGCGGGGCAGTCGGCGTTGTTCAGATACGGTCTAAGGCGTTCTTGGAGGTGAAGCCGTGCGTTGCGGAGATGCGTTTTCACGGTCCCTTGAGAACGGTTGAGGCGGGTGGCGATTGCTGCCACAGGCAACTCGTGATGGTAGTATAACACGAACACCTCGCGCCGTGCGTCCGAGAGACTTCTGATGGCGGTTTGGAGTATCAGACGGAGTTCTGCGCGCTCGGTGTCATGACTCGGACACGGTGAACTGTCGGCACTGCGGGGGTCGGCACTCCGCTGTAAAGGCTCGCTGGTGCGGTGTTTCTGTTTTCGGAAATAGTCGATACAGACGTTTTCAGCGATCCGGTAAAGCCAGGAGTAAAACGCGGCATCCGCGCGAAAGCCATTCAATCCCCGAAACGCTTTTAGCCACGTCTCTTGCGTCAAGTCCTTGGCGAGTTCGGGGTCTCTGACGCGTCCGTGGATATGGGTATAGACCCGGGACTGGTATTTCTCAACGATGGGCCCAAACGCTTCGGTGTCGCCGTTCTGGGTGCGGTGGATGTGGGTGGCTTCGTCAATCTCTAACAAAATGTTGTCTTCCTTTCATTTCAGCAAGGGCATCAAAAACGGATGTTGAGGCGGAGCGTTCTCTGTTTTCCGTCTGTTTTGAGTTTCACCTGCTTGCGTTGGATGTCAACGACTTCGGTCGCATCGTCTATTTTATCACCGATGGTCACGATATATGTTTTGTGTTTTCCTGCGGTCGTTCGGAGGATCGCTTGCGCGGATGTGCTGTCACCTGTCGGCAGGATCGTTCCGATGAGGCGATAGGGTTCTTTTCGGCGTGGCGGTGTCCAGCCTAACGGACGGAACAGGTTATTGTCGATGATCGTCCGGTAGAAATCAGAGTTCTGAAGCGGCTTTAAGCGGTGGTGTCTCTGCGGAGCCTGTGAGTTATGAACATTGCCCCTCGTAACCTTATTATTCTTTTGTGGATGCTGTTGCAATAGTTCCTGCAGGTGCGTGTGCAAGATTAAGTAGAGCAAGGAAAGGCTGAAGCACCATAAAAAGAGTATCCATTTTTTGTATTTATTGGACATGGTGTTCTCCTTTTATGGTGAATTAGAAAAATATATTGACATTACAAGTGCCCTAATTCCCCCTGATAAGGGTTTTAGTTTTTTTTGTGCTTGCAGAAGATGCAAAAGTAATTATAAAGTTGAAGCACGGCATCACGACGGAACTCCTATCGTTTCATTGCTTATCTGTCATCTTCGGTTGTGTTACAAGATATTTCTCATCCGTTTTTATGTCCAGTGGATAGTGAATCTCCCAAACTTTTACGGAAGCAATATCATCTCCCTTTGCTGAGTAAATCGGCACGAAAATATCGGGTAGATCGTGAAAAAAATAAAGCCGAACGGACAAGCTCTGCCAACCGATGCTCGGCGTATAATAAGCGTTTGACAGGTGCATGTTATCATCATAATACAGAATGACACCGCCATGAGAATTATCGTTGTTTGACGTTTTATGGAGATAGCGTTTCCCGCCTTTGAAGGCAACGTAAGGTAGTTCCGCTATGTGTCCATCTTTTAGATGTGCTGTTAAGAAGTCTGGCGGTGATGTTGTATCAGGTGCTTTGAGATACTGGAAAGGGGTCTGTCCTATTCTTGAAAGGCGTTTATCCCATAGCAAGATAAGCCGTGTAAATTCAAATCTCCTATCGCTGTGTTCATCGCTGCCGATGTAGGAATAACGCAAGGCTTTGGAGGTGAGACCCCATTCTGTTAGCATGAGATGTGTCGCCCCATGTGTTTTGAGGAAAGTGAGTGCCTTGCGAGCGGACTGTCCACAATACACATGTCGGTAATAGAGGTGTATCCAGTGCGGAAGGAAAGTATCCTGATCGGTGACCGTTTTGACACCGCCAAGGATGTTAAGCTGACTGCCGTAACTCCAATTAGCGGCGACCACAGCGTTTTCAGGGAGTGTGTTTTTCATCCAGTTGAGTGTCTGTGCTATCCCCCCTTGTTCGGGTGTCGGTTTTCGCCATTTCGCCGCTGCGGCAACGGCGCGGGTGGCATGCCCACCGAGCGGATTCCAAAACAAAACCGGGACTAAGATGGAAATTGTGAAACAGGCAGTAATCCATCGGTGTTTGAAGAGGTGCGACAGTTTTTGTAGTACGACTGTCGGTAGATGCCACAGGAGCCATGTTGTGCCGTAAGCAAGAGGAATACCGATAAAGAAGTCGTAGCGTTTGCCGCCACGCGAGAGTGCCACCCACAAGAGAAACCAGGCTAGCATGGCAAGTGTGCAGCGTTCAATGTGTATGGCTGAAGCACGATTCCCTTGCACGTTTAGCGGATTACGGACATTTTGAAGGCAGATGATGCTGAACCCTAAGATCGTCAGTCCTAAAGATAGAAAAAAAAGTGTATCGCATCTCGTTTCTCCTATCCACGCACTGATAGCCCCCCGAAAGAAAGTGGTGCCGACGAATAGCAGGAGCGCAAGCACCAGCGGAATCCCATGCCATTTCCAGAGATAGAACATGGCGGTTACCATGCCGAGGCTGCCTACCATGAAAACAGTGCCGTATCGTCCTATCCAATAGCCAATATGCGGGTCAGCGAGTTCTGTCATGTCTTTCATAAGTCGGCTCTCGCTAAAAGCGAACGCCGTTGTCTCAAAAGTGTGTTCTTGGAAAAAGAGATAGCCGATACCTGCTGTCATGGCAAGGAGCGTTAACCCCCATGCGAGCTTCCGGGCATGCGGAAGCAGCGGTTCATAGAAATGAAGGAGTAGATGTCTCATCCCCCGCAGCGCAAAAACTGCGACAGGTGGCATCAGCATGAGCGCAGTCAGATGTGTCGAAAAACCGTATCCGCTATGATAGGCCGGACTAATGATATAGAGCCACGGCACGAACATGAGTATCCACAAGAAATACGTTTTGAGGTGTTGTTCGGTATCTGTGGTACAGAACTTCCATATCTCTGTAAGCAGGACGATTAAGACGAAAATACCGAAGGGTTCCCAGGAGAGACCGCCCAAAAAGACTGTAAATCCAGCGAAGGCGGTTGCGAGATACTTACGCCATCCGGGTTCTATTTGCTCTTTCCAGAGATAACTCGTAACGGCAAGTACCCCGAACATCCAACACCATGCATCTCTGTCCCCGAAACCGATAGCACTCCGCTCTACACTGCCGGGCAGTGTAGCCAGGAGGACACCTACGATCGTAGCGAAGAAAACTCCGTAGCAACGGCCTAGATAGAGGATCAGTACACCGAGACCGAGTATAAAACAGAAGGCAGGGGCATAAAGTTGGATATCATAGAGAGGTATCCATGGAAACACCTTGTGGGTGTACGCTATAGTATAGGCGTACAGAGGCAGCAGCTGACTGTTATCTCTGCCGAGGGGTAACCAGCGGTGCATATCGCGCACAGGAAGGTGTCCCTGATCGGCAATAATGCCAGCTTGCCAATGATAGAGATAGGCATCATTTTCGGTGAACTGCCCATCAGGGAGACGTTCTCTCCCTTGGATGCGAATCCAGAACGCAAGACACAGGATGAGGATAAGCAAGACACCGGCTACGGCTTTCTGAAGATAAAAAGGGAATTGTACTCGAGTGCCCAACGTTCTTTTTTCCATAGTGTCCATCTTTCGACTGGCTTTATCAAAATCGGATTAATGCCGAGCCTTGACTGGATATATCCGCTGAGAGCAGATAAAAACACACCAGTGCCCGCACCGATGTCTAAATGGCGCGCCTTTTTCGGAATATAAGGTTTGCTTTTGCAAAAGGAAGGTTTTCAAGGAGACGATCCAACGGTTTCTTCGCGCCTCGTGGACAGTTTCTCAAAGAGACGTTCAAGGGGTGCGGCAACGGCGGGAGTTTCCTTTCTAATGCGTCGAAGTCCCTCTTCATATCCATATCGTGCTAACAGTCGCATCGCCAGTGTGTACTGTTGTTGATGCTCATGGCTTTTTTCTCTGATCTGGCGCAGTGATTTTGTAATTTGACGGGTTTTATCGGCACAGCAGCCACAGTTTTTTTTTGCGGCTGTTAGCACGGGGGGTGCCACGGATCCGACGCTTTGCCGTGGTGTGCTCATAGGGAGCGTATTGGTTGCGTAACCGATGAACACGACAGATATCCCGAGAATTGCCAAGATAGCAACACCGTATAGGAAATAGGTATCCTTCATTGAATGTCCTCATGGCGGGGATCTATGTGGAAAATCCTCCGCCTCACGCGAAAAGATTTTTTTCGTTTCAGAGGCGTGCGTTTCAAAGCTGCTGCCCCGTCTGAATCGGCTCAAAAACGGCGGATAAAACCTTCAGCCTCCATTTTACTGAGAAAGAGGGCTGTCATTTCATCTAATGTGGATTCTGTCACAGTCCCCCCCGCTGAGAAGCTATCGCGTAAATTGGCTCTCATCTGTTTAATAACGGCAAGTTGTTCATCTCCAGATAACTCATTTAACTGCGCTACTAGTTGAGGGAGAAGTGGCTCGAAAACTTTCCACATTTCCGCTTCTGCTGCTTTCGCTTCTTCTGAAAATGCCTCAGCCTCTTCCATAAATGCCTTGTGTTCTTCTGCTGAGAATCTATTTTTCTCAGAAGGTTGCTCAACCGGAGACACTGACTCCTCTGGTAAGTCCTGTTCTTTTGCAACAGGGGGATCCCCTGGGGGATCCTCGTTTACATCATTTTTCCTTTCTGGCGGGTGGACCTCCTGCAATGGCACGTTTCTCTGAATCTCCGTATCCAGATCTGGAGCTGGCGGGTTCAAAACAGGGACGACAGATTTAGATTCGTTTTTATTCTGAGAAGATTCTATCCTTTTATCAGAAAATCTCAATGATTCCTTCATATGCTGGAATGGACGGTATATCGTGATATAGACGATCGTGAGAAAAATGAGACTAAACGAGATCTGAGTTATCCAGAAAATCCTGTTTCTTTTTTTCTCCGACATAGACATCATACAACTCCTTGTTACGAGAATCCCCTTGATAGTATAAGATATGTACACAGTGAACACTGAGGACATATCTTATACAAAACGCGTTAACCCGAGCAGCTACCGCTGTCGCAACCACCCGAGGCAATCGGGGGGCAGTGCTCATTATAATGAGCAAGGGCTCTGTCAAATTCACCCTTTTTTACATCAACCCACCAGATTGCTGCCCCAAAACTTGCAAGGGCCCCAATACAAGCCAATCCGGCGGTGACGGCCACCGGGGGTAGAAAGAGACCCTTAATAGTCACGCCACAGGCTACTGAGGCCGCAATACCTGCGGTTGCCGCAGCCCCCGTAGCGAATGCGACAGCATTCATTTTGTCTTGTACCGTCTGTTGTAATGCTCCACAATCGGGATCGTTTGTGTTATGGGCTTTGACAACAGAACTCATCAATAAAAATATCATAGTGCACAGTACGATCAGACTGATGCCGCTGAGCAAATTCGTGTTGAACTTTGACATCTGAAAGGGAAAAAATTTGAAAGGTAATGTATTCGCCATTCGTTCACCTTTAATTTTAGGGGATTGCTTTCGGATAGCACGTCAAAAGAAGCGTTACGTTCTGTCGCAATCCTCTTATTGTTGAATTCAACTTTTTGGGAGTATTGCCGAAACGCGACAAAGAAAAGGAAGGTGTCAGGCAATCCGTCCCAAGAGGGGCTGGTCTCTATTATAACACAGAAAATGTGCAATCTGCTATGATAGAAACCAGCGCTGTCGTAATGAGTCTACGGCAGTGCTACGCGTCGCTCGGTGTCTATCACACACCAGCGGCGCACCTCTAAAAAGAGGACGCTGCCCTGACACGATTCACGCATGCTGAGCAAAAGTGCTTGAGAATGCGAAAAATCATCGTCGCGTATATTGTAAAAAAAGTGTTACTTTTTGTCAAGAATAAAAATCGTGGTGGTAAAAATGGCTCTGATAGGGGCAGGTGCGTGCGTCATATAGAAAAATGCGGTTGTAGGGTGTTACGGGGCACTTGACACGAGAAAGCGTGTAGCGGAAGGCGTGGCGTATTTCAGCGGTGTAGAGAGCGGGCTCAGGGCGGGTAT
>JAGFCB010000286.1 GCA_022394775.1 Candidatus Poribacteria bacterium | reverse complement strand
GCGGATTTTTCCGCTAAATCCATGATGGCAATGACACGGCGAGCAGATTCTGGTGTAACAAGTAGTGGCGTGCCGTCGTTTAGATGGGCGACGATGTTCTGGTAGTAACTGGGTCCAGGTCTACCGTGGTGGCCGACTTCTTGCTCTTTGGGGTGTCCTTCGACTTCGGATAACACTTTAAATCCTCCGCCTTCGGACGTAATAGCCCCATGTGAACCGAGCAATTTCCACCGCTCTCCACCGATTTTGGAGATGTTAGACATCTGAATGTTTGCCGATGCGCCGTCGGCGACGAACTCTGCACCTGCGAAGCGAATAATTGCTTGGACGTGATCCTCGTTGGTAATGTCATCCCAGACGAGATTCGGCTGGTAGAAGCCAGTGATGTTAATCATAGGTGCTTCAAGGACATTGAGTAACCAATCGAGGTAGTGTGCACCCCAATCGTAGAATTGCCCACCGGAGATGGCTTTGACACTGCGCCACCAATCGGGGTTGGGTCTCCCATAACCGCCACCCCACATCTCGACGCTAAAGACTTTGCCGATGATACCAGACTGAACGAGTTCACGAAGCGTCCAGAAATCAGCATCCCACCGCCGGTTGTGGTGAACGGACAACATAACATCGTTCTCTTTGGCGGCGGTAATCATCTCTGTGGCTTCTGCGATTGTAACGCACATCGGTTTTTCAACAATAACATGCTTGCCGGCTTTGAGGCTCGCCACCGATGGTCCGCAGTGCAGGCTATGGGGTAAAACGTTCGCAACAAGATCAACACCGTCGTCGGCGTTGAGTTCTTCAACTGAATTATAGGTGCGGACACCGGGAAAATCCTCTTTCGCGGCATCTGTTCGTTCGGAGTCTATGTCACAGATAGCGACGCATTCAATACCGTCGGTGTTCTGCATCATATTTGCGTGGGCTCTGCCCATATTAAATGCGGCGCCGTATCCGAGGACGGCACCTTTGATGGTATCTGCCATTTATTCTGGCTCCTTTTTTTTCGTGTATGAATGCGTTATTGTACCATAAAATCGAAAAAATTGTGTAAAAATTCTGTGTGCAGAAAATAGATTGACGTTTCTCGGAATTTGTGGTAAACTCTACCGGTTTCTATTAGCGTAGTTTGTTTCTCTGGACATTTGAAAAGTGCAGTGTGAGCCTTAGGCGCGTTCGTACAAGCGCAATGGGCATCAAATTTTAGGTGATATTCTTTGAGGTAATTTATGGCAAAAGTTGGACTGATTGGGGTCGGTAATATGGGAACAGGGATGTCAAGAAATATCTTGAAAGCCGGGCATGAATTGACGGTGTATGATGTTCGCCCTGAACCAGTGGTGCCATTGGTAGAAGAAGGTGCCCGCGCTGCTGCATCGCCGAGGGAAGTCGGGGCTGCAGCAGATACAGTCTTTATCATGGTGTTGAATGTTGAACAGGTTAAGGCAGCACTCTTAGGTGAAGAGGGGCTATTGGCAGGACTCACACCCGGTGCTACAGTTATCTGTACGGCGACGATCGGGCGTTCACAGGTGATGGAGGTCGCTGGGTTGGTGACAGCAAAAGGGGTGAACATTGTTGATGCCCCAGTGAGTGGTGGTGCGCCGGGGGCGGCTGCCGGGACGCTCACGATGATGGTAGCAGCAGAACGTAAAACCTTTGATGCAGCGAAACCGGTGCTTGAAGCAGTGGGCAAGGATATCTATCACGTTGGAGAGGAAATCGGTATGGGGCAAACTGTCAAATCTGCACTTGCGGTATTGATAGGGACCACTTATGCGGGTATTTTTGAGGCGTTGACTCTTGCGGTGAAGGCAGGTGTGGCACCAGAAACGCTTCGTGATGTTGTTAGCACAAGCGTCGTCGGGAATTTCCTCTTCAGAGATACGACGGAAAATATTTTGGCACGGAATTTCAAGGGGCAGAGTAATATCGGAACAATGTATAAAGACCTGAGTTTAGCGAAAAGTATGGCAAATGATTGTGGTGTTCCGCTCTTTGCAGCGAGTGCTGCCTTTGAATTGTTTCAAGCAGGAAAAGCGGTGAATCCCGAAGAAGATAATTGGACAATTATCAAAATCTTGGAGGATATTGCTGGCGTTGAAATCAAAAAAACAGAGTAATTACGGATGCGGTTGGGTAGTGTGTTTTTGACACTTTGAAAGCCCGAATAAACTTTTAAAAGGATTGAGGAGACGATGAATGTTCAAATTGGGAGTCATCACAGATGGCATCAGTCGGGATTTTGAATACGCGCTGGACACTATGGTAGAGACTGGCTTGGCATACGTTGAGCTACAGTATCTTTGGGAGAAACAGGTTGGAGACTTGACGGATGCAGATGTTGAACGGGTTAAAGGATTGATTGACGCTCGAAATTTAAAGGTGTCGTGT
>JAGFCB010000020.1 GCA_022394775.1 Candidatus Poribacteria bacterium | reverse complement strand
TGATAAGTCGTCTCGGGCCCCGGCATGATGGTAGGGTCGTTCCCACGATAGACAGGTTTACCATCGGAGGTGGTCTCGGTGCTGATGAGTGAATCGGTATCGCGTTTCGCGGGAGGACCGCCGAGTTCTTCAGCACAACCGCCGTTATCGGCTAAAAATAGGATGAGCGTATTGTCGAGTTGACCTGTCTCCTCAAGCGTATCAATAATTCTTCCAATACCAGCATCCATCCGGGTAATTTGTGCCGCGTAGACCTCCATACGGCGTTGATTCCACTCTTTGTATTGTGCCTCGCTCCAAGGGAGTTGGGAAGGATCCCGTGCGGTAAGCTGCCACGACGCATCCAAAATTTTCATTTCTCGCATCCGTGAGAGCCGTTCTTCTCGAAGTTCGTCCCATCCCGCGGCAAAACGTCCATTGTAGTAGGTAATGTCTTCTTCATGGGCGTGCAGGGGCCAATGGGGTGCCGTGTAAGCGACATAGGTAAAGAACGGACGTTCCGGTGTCTTGTGGGTATGGTTTCGGATATACGTGGATGCTTCATCGCTAACAGCATCTGTGAAGAAGTATCCTTCGGGGAGTTCATCGTGTTGGATACGGGTGTTATTACGCGTAAGCGTATTGGGTTTCCAGAAGTTTGCGGCACCCGTGATAATACCGTAGTACGCATCAAACCCACGTTGACAGGGCCAGCTGTGCTTAGGTCCATCGGGTCCAGTGTGGCGTGAGATATGCCATTTGCCGCTCATATACGTGCCGTAACCTTCTGTACGCACTGCATCAGCAATCGTAATACAGCGGTCATTGAGGTCCCCGCGATAGCCCTCAAACCCGTCGTCGTCCATCATGTGTCCGACACCAGTTTGGTGAGGATGTAATCCGGTAAGCATAGAAGCACGGGATGGACAGCAGCGTGCGGTATTGTAAAATTGCGTAAACCGCAGCCCGCCAGCAGCGAGCCGGTCAAGATTTGGCGTGTGGACTTCGCCGCCGTAGCAGCCTAAGTCGGAAAAGCCCATATCATCGTTCAAAATGAGGACAATATTGGGTTTTCTGTTTTCGGGCATAGAATAAGTCCCTCTTTTGTTTGAAAAATTAATTTGTTTTCGATAATCCGAGTATGTTAGTATTAAAAAAGAATGCTAAATCTCAATAAGATTACGACACGGGAACCCTATCCAACAAAGGAGTAAAACCATGATTGCGAATTTAATTACGCTCTTCCGCCTGATCCTCGTCTTTGTTGTGATCTCCCTCTTTGGACATCACGTCTATCTGGATATTTTACTTGTCGGTTTGATCGGTTTGATACTGTTTCTTGACGCAGTGGACGGTTACGTTGCTCGAAAATTGAATCAGACTTCTGATTTCGGTGCGCTGTTTGACATCGTCGGTGACCGGATTGTGGAATGTATCTTTTGGGTTTACTTCGCCGTCATCGGACTCATCCCGTTCTGGATTCCAGTCATTGTCATTGCGCGCGGTTTTTTTACAGATGGTCTGCGGAGCGCTGCCTTTGCGGAAGGCAAAACTGCCTTTGGCGAAAATACTATGATGTCTTCAAAATGGACGCGTGCGCTTACGAGTTCGCGAGCGAGTCGTAGTATCTACGGCATTGCGAAAACAGTGGCTTTTGTCTATCTTGGTGGTCTCATCGCCTTCAAAAATTCCGGTGTCTATCCGGACTTAGTTGTTGGTCTGGAATTAGCGGGTGTAATACTCTCTGCCGTGACTGTCGCTATGTGCTTAATCCGCGGGCTTCCGGTTTTGGTTGATGGCTGGAAATATGTCAAGGGTTAACCGCGGCTCCCTATAGTACCAGACCGTTGAAACCAAGCCATTATCATTTTAGCGACATGCGAGCACCGTTATTGGTGTTTAATAGTATATGACTTCCATCCTCGCTCGCAAGCGACGTAAAAAGCGATCTCGCTGCTGAATACGCCTCTGCTGGAAGGATCCGATCCTTAACGGTGAACATGAGTCGGTAAGTAATAGTATTCTCAACCTGTCTATACTGCCGACTCAGTTCTGCACTCTCTATAGCGTAATGAATGTCCTCTGGTAGTGTAACTGCCCACTCCTTTGGCATCTGGATGCGGATTATCTTTTCAATCTCCATTGGATAGCCGAAATCTAACGAATAGGTGCGTTGTCCGTTGGCAAAGGTTTTAGCATAGTCAGCGAATTCGTCAATCGGTAAGGGCAGTAGCATATCATTTCCTACCCACGTCCCATAATTCTCCACACGGAAACCGAGGTTGATTGTGACAGGCACGTTTAGATTACGGAGATCAGATATTTCGTGCCACACTATCTGAATTCCCGGAAATTGCTGACTCAGTTCAGCGGCTAAGGTAGGTTTCCGAATAGTGGGATGTATCTGTTGATATGCCCACCGTGTATCTAAATCATACTGCCCCTTTGCTTGGATAGATAGCGTACCTTGTACACCGCCTTCGTTGTCAAGCGTTAATTCTGTTGTGCTGACAAGTCGGTTAGATTCCGGGGGGAAAATAGGTGTCCTCACAAATTTGCCGCGTGTATCGGAGATAAGAAATCCAGTACGTCCTTGTGCGTTATATGGAAGGTCGGCATAACTACAAGTTGTGGACGTAGGGTCCAACCAAATATAAGTGTCAAGACCGGTAGGAACAGCAGCAATCATGTGGTTAAACTGGCTAAGCGACGGTAGTGCTGTCTCTACGCGTTCATGCGGTGCGAGACCAATCAGGACAGGGTAAGCCTTGATACCTGCTAAATCCAACATTGAAATCAGGAGCGTGGTTTTATCTTTGCAATCCCCATATTGCATTTGAAAAACTTCGGTGGCAGATGTAGGTTGGTAAGCACTCTGTCCGAGCTCAATCCCGACGTATCGGATATTTGTGGCGACAAATTGGTAAATGGCACGGATCTTTGCTTCTTCCGTCGCCAGATTTTCGGTTAGCTGGTGGACCTTTTCCGTAATATCAGCATCCGGGGTATACCTCCCTTTTGCGAGTTCTTTGTACCACGTGTAGACGCTGTCCCAACTTTCAATTGAAGTATAGTGTAAACGCGGCACGATGTCGTTAACGTGCGGCATGCCTTCTTCGAGCGTCAGGGCAGGCATCTCATTGTATTTCCAGATATGGACGACGGTGTCATTTTCTGTGTAGGATACCTCAGGCTCTTTCGGATTTGCCTCGTTAGCAATTTTCCATTCAAAATTCCAAGTTTTCGGCATCTGAAGCGCATAGACAGTTTCCAATGTCGTCTCTGTTCCCTGAAAGTTGTATCCGCCTGTAATCCATGTCTCACCTCCAGGGACTTTATCTTCAAGCGTTACCTGATACTCGATGCAGACCCCAGGCACGAGACCCACCATAGAAATTACCTTCCACATAGCATCAGAATAAAGGTTTTGGGACAATAATCCGGGTGGTGTTACGTCGTTAAACGCCTCATCTGGTGGTTGCAGGACTTCTCCATCGGGTGTGATTGTTCGAGCAATGTTCACCGCGATATTTTGCGCCGTAGGTTGGTAAGGAATAGCAATATCTCCGTATTTTTGGATACCTCTTTCGGTGAGGATTTTAACGACTTGGTGCGTCGTGTAGCGCGACTGTCCTGTTGGTAATACATCATGGCTGAAATGGTTGAATAGAACGAGTGTATCAGCATCGGGATAGTCCGTGGCATCTGGAGCGTTCGCTATAATCTGCTCAACATCCGGATTCAAGAGCATGACAGGCGGCACATCAATGATCTGTCCTGGAGCGATATTTAACTGCGTGAGCACTTGGAGCCGTGTCAAAGCGAGGAGATTGTCCGGGTCAATTTCCAAAATTTGCTGGTATTGCAGCTGCGCCTCAAAGTAGCGTTGCTGATCTTCATAGAGTGCAGCGAGTTGTTCTCTTGCCCATGTATCCGTTGGAAAAAATCGAATTGATTCCCGTAATTCTGCGATCGCCTCGCCAAGTTTACCTTGTTCAAGATAGATTAGCCCTAAATAGTTGTGTAAATTTTCGCTTTCGGGACGTTCACATTTCGGGTCAAGTGCCAATGCCTTGTGAAGCACTTCAACCCCTTCATCAAAACGTTGGAGTTGTTTATAGGCTAAACCGAGATGGTTCAAGGCGTAGAGGTTACGCGTTGAAATGGTGAGAACGCGTTCATAGTGGTCGGCAGCGGTAGCATAGTCGCTTAATTTTTCGGAGATGTATCCGACATAGTTAAGGGCTGCGATATTGTTGGGTTCAAGAGCCAAAAAAGCAATAAACGCGTTTCGTGCGTTTTCGTATTCCTCAAGTTGGAAGTATATTTCGGCTATTTTGCGCCTTACCTCGCTGGCATCCGGTCGGATTGCAATAGCGGCTTCGTAAGCGGTGAGTGCAGCGCGTAAGTCTCCCTGTTGAAGCCTACTATTGCCCGTTTCAACTTGCTCGCGCCACTGACGATTCCGCTCAATCAATGGATCGACTACTGCAGAGGTAGATGGGTTTTTCGAGAAAATTGTGCATCCAGTGATGACGAAAAGTAGGCTTAACAGCGAAAATATATATTTTTTATGAAGTACCATCGCCTATCTCCTTCAACAGTCGGTTACTCGGTGCTCAGTTTTTCTGAAGTTTCGGGTTCTTTCTGTGCCGCTCTTTATCTCGGCGTGTTTTTTTCTCCAGATTTTTTTTGAATGCCTCTTCAAGTTCAACGCCAGTCTGGTTCGCAAGACAAATAAGTACAAACAAGATATCCGCCATCTCCTCACCAATATCAAGGTCTTTCTCATTTTCCTTGAAACTCTGTTCACCGTATTGACGCGCCATAATCCGTGCTAACTCTCCAACTTCCTCCATGAGGATGGTAGTATTGGTTAATTCTGAGAAATATCGTATTCCAAGCGTGTGGATCCAGTCATCCACAAGCTTCTGGCAATTTTCGAGTGTGTAATCCATATCTATCAGTCCATCTCCATTTTAGTGGCATGTGCACAAGTTGTACGCGACTATTTAAGCATTTAGGGGCGACAGCACCTGTGGTACGCAATTGCATGAATCCTAAGCGATGCATATTGTAGCAGCACCTGCAATGAAAGTAAACTTTTTTCTCTCAATGCCCGTTCAAATAGGCAATTAAAACGGAAATCCCTTGATTTTTCTCGAAACGTGGTATATACTTTTAAATGCAATTTCGTTTAGGAGGAAAGAGCCACACCATTTAGCGATTGCGCTGGATGGGTTAAGGAGAGATCATATGGGACTTACGAACGAAGAACAAAAGTTTTATGAAAAAAACGGTTACCTCTTGAAAAAAAGACTTGTCTCAGCTGAAGACATCGCGCGAATTCAGGAGGAAATCGAAGATATACACAACCGTATGGCAGAACAACCCACTGATGGTATCGGAATTTCGTGGGAAGTCTATGATTCGGACGATCATCCGCCGCGTATCAAGCAGTTAATGCACAGCGAGTTGGTGAGTCCAACGCTCAATCACCTGCTCCGTTGTGATGATATGTTGGATATATTAGAAAGGTTAATGGGTGAAAACATCTCGCTCTATCACAGCAAATTGCTTCCGAAAGCAGGCGGTGATGGAACGGCTATCCCGTGGCACCAAGATTATGCTTACTGGAAAAATGATAATAACAAACCTGTCATGATTAACTGCCAGTTAGCGATCAGCGAAGCGAACCTTGAGAACGGGTGCATTCAGTTTGTCCCGGGAAGCCATAATTGGGGCTTGCAGGAACACGAACGCAAGCATCAGACGTTTGGCGTTTTTCTACCTGGACACTATCAAGAACGGGAAGATGCAGTCGCTCTTGAAATGGAACCTGGAGATGGAGTCTTTTTTAACGCTCTGATTATTCACGGCTCCGCACCGAATAATTCATCAAACGACCGGTTGATGAACACCTTCGCTTACAATGTAACGGGAAACGGCGAAACCCAGTCTCGTGAAGTCTTACGCGGGAAACCTCTTGATGCATAGAAAGTGCGCGTATCGTTCCGGCTGAAGATACTTCCCAGCGAACCTGCCACTAAAATTTACGGTATTGTGTGAAAAGGTCGTATATGGGAGGAAATATCATGGAAGTGAAAAAAATCGTCAATGCTTGGAAGATCTTCTGCATCTTATTTATTGCTATTGCAATGGGGTGCGGGGCAGAGGATCCGAGTCGGACAAACCTCGCACCTCGCATTTTAACCTTTGAAGCAGCATCAGATATAGTTGCACCCGGTGCCGTGGTACAGATCCATTTGGAGGCAGCCGACCTCGAAAACGATATATTATCATATACCTGGTCAGCGACAGAAGGTAAGTTGATAGAGAACACCTCTGGCGCGATCTGGCACGCGCCTGAAACTGAGCAAAAGTACCAGATTGAAGTTATAGTCAGCGACGGCGAGAACGCTACGACAAGCACACTTGATATACAAGTGTGGCAAACCCGACCCGGCAATTACTATCCGTTGGCGGTAGGGAACACCTGGCATTATCGCGACGATAGCGGCAGTGAAATCACTTTTGAAATCATAGACACCATTCAGATTCAACGCGCAGGCGGAAAGACCATTGAGAGTTTCGTGCTTCAAAAATCAAGTATGGACGAAGGATTAGAGAACATTGTCAACTATTCTTACCTCGGTCCGCTTCTTGATGAAAGTGGTGAGGTATCAGGTGTTGTGCAGCACGCACAGAACACCACATCCGGCACAGGTGATACAATTTTATTTGAGCCATTTCTTCCACTATACCAATTTCCGCTCATTCCGGGTGAGAAATGGGATGTGAATTTCCAAGCAAAATTAGTCCCTGAACTCTTTCCGATTGGTGGCGGTCTTGACGAATTCGAGGTGCTATCAGAAGAAACAGTGACTGTACCCGCCGGAACTTTCAAAAATGTCTTTCAGGTTCAGGAATCATTTGTGTGGGCTTTTGATATTGGAAATCAGGACTTCCCACTTGATATCACCGTCGTAAAAAAATGGATTGCCCCCGATGTTGGTATCATTAAATTTACGCAGTCTCAGACTCGCGGCGAGCTGACAGTTGATACTGTTTTTGAACTTGATTCCTATAAATTGGTGGAAAATTAAATCCGTGAAAACTTCAAGGAAAAAACCAGAAATTTTAACGACGACTGTCGGTTCTTATCCTGTACCAACATGGCTGCTGTCGTTACCAACAGAACAGACGCTTCTTGATGCGACGCGAGTTGTTGTGGACATCCAGCGGCAACGTGGTATTGACCTACCAACCGATGGTGAACTCTACCGCTTCGATCCGAACCACCCAGATACTAATGGGATGATTGATTATTTTATTCGACCGCTTTCTGGTGTAAGGGCAGAGGTGGGAAGACAGGAATGGTACGAATTTAGGCAGATGCAAACGATGTCGTTTCGTGCAAAACCTGCCGGTATTGTTGAAAGCGCATTAGGGGAAGGCACATTAAACCTCGTTTCCGATTGTGAGCGTGCTGTAGATGTTGCCGGTAAACACATCAAATTTACGGTGACAAGTCCGTACATGCTTGCTCGGACGTTATTAGATAAATACTACGGCGATTTCGATGCACTGCTTACCGCTTTGGCAGAAGTTTTAGCGACACAGGTGCGCGAACTGGATTGTGACTGTCTCCAAATTGACGAGGCGAATATACCGGGGAACCCACAAGACGGACCCCGCGCTGCCGAGGCGATTAATATTGTTCTTGACGCGTTTGAGGGAGAGACGGCTGTCCATTTCTGCTTTGGTAACTATGGCGGGCAAGTTATTCAGCAAGGGAACTGGAAGGCACTCATCGACTTCTTGAATACACTCCGATGTGATCATCTCGTTTTAGAACTGAAACACCGTCCTGAAGGTGATCTTGAGGCACTTAAGGCAGTTACGTCAGATATTGTTCTTGGTATCGGTGTGATTGATGTCAAGGTCAACCCGATAGAGACAGCTGACGACGTAGCCTCCAGTATAGAAAATGCTGAAAAAATGTTAGGTGGAGGACGGATTGGCTGGGTCCATCCAGATTGCGGGTTTTGGATGCTCCAACGCTCCGTGGTAGATCGCAAAATAGAGGCGCTCGTGCAAGGTCGGGATAAATACTTAGGGATCGCTTAGCAAAAACAGGCAACAGAAAGCACAGATGTTTGAAGTTCAACTACCAGCCTTGAAGAAATTTCAGAATGTCGCTGGCACAGCTGCAGGAATCGGTTTTATCCTCGGTCTATTGGTACCGAGCGTGGCTATCTTCATTCTACATTGGCACTGTCCGTTTGGAGACGGCATTCTTCAGGTCGGTAGTTTTATAGCAATTACCGGCATCGGAAGTGCTATTGTTATAGGCAATCTTACTGCCCTCATCTTAATTGGGGTTGCGAAATATCGTCAAAGACTCTCCGATTCATCGGAAAAAAGGAGATAATAGAAACCTAAAATGGACTTCAATCTTTTGCACACCTTCCTCCTCTTTGGTACCGGAATTTGCGCAGGCTTCATAAATACGGTTGCTGCTGGTGGATCGTTGTTGGCACTTCCGATGCTTATCTTCCTTACCTCCGACCCGCTATTAGCAAACGGCACAAATCGGGTTGCTATTTTCTTTCAAAACGTCAGTGCTATTATGGGCTTCCGGCGTAAGGGCGTTTCTGATTTCCGGTATGGCTTCTTACTCGCTGTTCCTGCTGTTATCGGTGCGGGGATCGGTGCGAAAATTGCGATTGGTACGGATGCAGCCTTGTTTCAATTCATTCTCGCAGCCGTGATGTTGATTATGCTCGGCTTAACATTGCTGAACCCGACAGCGCGGTTAAAGGATAGAATAGAAGGTAGCGGGACAGGTTCTAAAATCATCGCTATGGTTGTATTCTTCTTCATCGGGATTTACGGCGGTTTCATCCAAGCGGGTGTGGGACTGCTTGTCATAACGGCTCTGCGCCTTTTGACAGGTATAGATCTCGTTCGCACGAATGCGATTAAAGTCTTAGTTATTTTCTGTTATACCCTACTTGCGCTTGGTATTTTTATCTTGAACAAGCAGGTCGATTGGAGCTTAGGTGTGACGTTAGCGATAGGAAATGCGACGGGGGCATGGATTGGTAGTCACTGGGCTGTCGAAAAAGGCGACAAATGGATTAAAGTGGTTCTCGTTGTAACTGTGCTTGCCTTTGCGACAAACCTTGTGTTAAAACCCTTTAACTTAGATATTATATCGCTTCTCGGACTCGGTTAGCGCTCCAGCTCGTGATAAGAAAAAATTAGGCGGTGGACAGCAGTAATGTGTGAGGTGAGTGTAAGGATACCAAGCGTGCAGAGCAGAATTATTCCGGTGCTCTGGACAATCGGAAATTTGTACCAGAATATGCCTTGGAGCAGTGTACCGGTACCCAGTAAGATGATGCGTTCGGGTCGCTGCATGAGTCCAACCTTACAAGTAATTTGGAGTCCCTCCGCTCTTGCTCTCACATAGCTGACGAGTATCGAACCAAACCATGCGCCAAACGCTAAAATGATCCCCAATAAACTTTCTAAACCGTAAAAATAGATGAGTGCACCGAGGAAGAGAAAGCCTTCGGAGTAGCGATCAATCACAGAATCCAAAAGTGCCCCAGAGGCGCGTAAGTTTCTTTGCGCACGTGCTACGGCTCCATCTATCATATCAAAACTCCCGCCAAATAAAATAAGAATACCACCCGTAATAAGGTGGCCTGTTGCGAAATAAAAGGTTGCGATAAGGTTGACAAGGAACCCAAAGATCGTCACCATGTTCGCTGTAATACCGATTGCGACCATTTTGTTGGCAATCGTAGACAGGATCGTCTCAAGACAGGGCTTTAATTTCACTTCAAACATTGTGATGCCTCCGCATTGTATAACGGATTTGATTCCACGAGGAAGTGTAGCGATGCTCGCCGGTTCTTGACCAATTCTGTAGCCGGAATTGCCTCTGTTTGACTTAGGAGTTCTAAGATTGCGGGCGAGATGTCTGTTGAATGCGCTGCTATTTTGACCCTCTCCTGTTCAGAAAGTTGTGCGTCCGACGATGCCACAAGGACCATCCCGTCATTCCATATCAACTCTTGAGCAGCGTGATCCATATTATTAGCACCATCAAAAACGGCAATGATCGGACAGGATAGCCTTAGCAGTTCCAACTCGGTTTTCTGAATTGCATGCGCACAATCTAAAGTCGTTTTACGCTGTATATTGGCAATATACGCAAGGGGCAGATTCCATAAAACAATAGGTTTTTTGAGACGATGTGCGAGTGCGATCAGGCGTAGTAAACATCGCCAGTCAGAAGCAGTGTTTAGACTTTGATCGTCTCCGTGTACGAGTATGACTTTCGTGTTTTGTATCCATGCGAAGCCAGCGAACTTAAAAGTCCCTTTACTGCCTGATCTATCACCATACAGCTGAATCGCTTGAGTGAAGGGAGGTTGAGGGTATTCGGTAGTATCTGATAGCATGTACCCGGGCCCTTTTACTGATAGTGTTGGTATGGCACCAAGCCGCTACCAACATCTTAGTTCTACTTGCCTCGTATAAAAAAAGCAGGGAGGTGGTTGAAACACCTTCCCTGCCTAAAATGTAATGCGTCCTGATTATTCGCCGCTGCGTCCACCGATGGCACTTATAGCGAACCACCCGATACCTGCTGCGACTGTTGTCAGGAACACCAAAGCACGTTTAGACGAGGAAACTTCCTCGTGTACACCCTTGGCATCCTTAAGGATCATCTTGACTTCTTTGATCGCCTTTTGGTTGGTCTCAACCTGTGTCAAAAGTGTCTTCGCGTCCGCTTGGATAGATTCAACGAGTGCATTTGTAGCGTCTGCTTTCATCTGATGATCTTTAAGCCTGGTAGCTGCCTCTGCGAGATGCTCATCAAGGTGAGCAATATCGCTAAGGATAGCCGCTTTGCTGGCTTCAAGAGATTCTTTGACAGCAGAGGCAATTTCGTTTCCAGACTTAGTAACAGCCATCATCAATTCTTTTTGTGATTTCAGGCTGCTTTCAAGTTCTTCGAGTTGTGCCTTGAGTTTGCTTGTACTCGCATTGAGTGCTTTAATGTCCGCCTCAAGTTTATCCCGCGTTGCTTCAGATTCGGATAATTCCATCCTCAGCTTTTCAAGTTCTTCCTGCTGTTTCAGCAAGTCTTCTTCAGCAATTTCAACAACATCTTTTGCCATAGCAAGCGGAATACGCAATTTTTCACCAGGGAAAATAAGGTGCGGATTGGTGAAGTCGTTATACTTGCTCAATTCACGCCACTGGAGCGGGTCTTTGAGGTGCTCTTGGCAGAGGTCCCAGAGGGTATCCCCTTTTTCAATAGTAATGAGCATCGTGTCATCATCGCCATCGTGCGGTGTAATTCGCGCCGAGGCAGACAGGATATAAACGCCACTGAGTGCTGCGCAGATATACAGAATCAGTGCCAACTTCAGAGTGCCTCTTATCATTTTCATACGTTTTCTCCTTTAAAATCTATAAGAGAGGGAAGCAAAGTGAGTTGAGCCGACGCCATTGATTTCACTTGCCATGCCATCTTGGATAGCATAGTCAATCTGCAGCCCACTTATGTTCACACCAAACCCACCAAAGAGGTTCTGTACATCGCGTGAAGCTTTGACGCCACCACGGATGGACAAAGCAGTAGATTTGTAAGTGACGATCGTGTACTCAGTTCCAAGCCGTAGGCTCGTTGCACTCTCATCAAGATTGACGAGCTCATGCTCGACATCTGCTGCGAATGTAACGACATTGCCCATATAGAGATTGTAAGCCAAACCGAGATTGACTACCATCGGAACGGTGTCATCACCAAGGGATGCGCCGAGGTATTTAGCAACAACGCCATAATGGAAGGTTGGAACTTTTTCTTCACCAACATCTATGTGCAGCGCATGTCCCATCAAACCGACATCTACACCACCAAACCCACTCTGGTTTTCAACACTGTCTAAACCGAAGTTATCCATCAGCATGCGACCTGTTAAACCGATATTGAAATTCCCGAGACCAACGCCATAAGAGAGGGAATAAGCGTTTGCGCTATAGTCAAACTCACCTTGGTGATTTGCTTGGTTATCGTACTGCGGGATACCGCTGACACCAGCGTTTACGACTGCAAGCCCGATAGAACCGGCTGAACCGAGTGCTTTTGTCAACGCGATAAAGTTGTGGCTTCTATCAAGGTCGAGTTGTTGGGTTGAAAGATTGAGACTTAAATCCGCTGCAGATCCGAGTCCTGCTGGATTCCAAACTGTTGCGGTGGCATCATCGGCGATAGCTGTGAAAGCACCGCCTAAACCAATCGAGCGTGCACCGGCACCAAGCCTTAGATGTGGCATGGCATCCACTCCGGCAAAACTGACCGGCGACACCGCTAGGATAAGAAAGAAAAGTGGCATTAAACCACATAGCAATTTTGGGCATCCTTTTGAAGCCCATTTAGCAATTTGCTTTGTCATTAACATTATATCCTCCTTCAGTGTCCACATCGGGAACTGGACGCATGTCCAATTCCCGATATGCGGACCGCCATTTACTTAGCGCGTCAGTGCGAGTTTGAGAATGGCATATTCGGGTTCTAAACCATCTGCTACGATGATCTCGCAGAAGTAGATACCTCGTGCCATATCTTCACCACTGCTCGATTTCCCATCCCAACCGAAGGCATCCGAACCAACCTCCTTACGGGTATAATTGCCTGCTGGCAATACCGCATTATCCATCAGCACTCGAACCGGACGGAGCGTGCTGTCATAGATGACAATACTGACCGTAGATTCTCGAGCCAATGTAAAGGAGATCCGCGTGTTATCCTTGAACGGGTTGGGGTAGTTAATCGGACGTGCTGCCAGTATTGGACCTTCGGCACTTTCAATAGTAAAGCTAAACTGATGGACTGTCGCATTCGCCTTACGGGCACCTTTACTCTTTTCAGAGACATTGCCCTCTAAGTGCGCGTTGTCAGCCACCTCAAGTCTAACCACATATTCTCCGACCCATCTTTCAGGTTTATCTACTACTGTATTGAAAGGCAGTGTATACATAACCTGGCTTGCCGTCTTCTGCTCAGGCTTGAGGTTAGGTTTATCACCACTCGGGGTAGACTTGAATACAGGGCCTTCCAGTGTCAAGACAATAGACTCAACGTTTACACCGGATTCAGCATCGGCATAGGCAATCGAAACTGTCGGCGCCTTATCCCCTGCTTTCAGCACAATGCGTGCATCCTGTTGTGGCGATGCCATTGTGATGACCGGTGCAGCGGTATCAAAGTCAATAGTGAAAGTCCCTTTAGCTGAAGCGGAGTTCTCGTATGGATCCGTTGCGCGAACCTCAATCGTGTAAACACCTTCATCAAGCGGTGCTTCAGGATTGAAATCCAAACGGGTGATACCTTCAACATCGCTTTCACCATCATCTTGGGTCTTACCCTTCACCTCTTTACCCGTACTATCCATAACAGTGATTGTTATTTTAGAAACGCCTGAATCGTCGTTGGCACTCGCGGAGATAACCGGGAGTCCGCCACGGATCGTTCCAGACGGGCTAATCGAGGTGATCGTAGGTGCGATATTATCAACAATGAGTGTGAAACTCCACGTGTATTCCGTGGTACCACCTTGGCTGGTTGCAACGAGTCGTACGTTGTACAGACCTGCTCCGTGTGCTTCAAAGTCTATCGGTGCTTCGATCTTCCCACCAGCAACATTCAAGTTGGATATGGAACGGAGTTGACCACCATTTATGCTGTATTTCACAGATAAAATGGACGATTGCTCGTCAGTCACGACCGCTGAGATCTTTGCCGACCCGACTTTAGCGTGGTCTGCATCCCTAATGACTCCATTAGGTGCAGCTGCGGAGATCACTGGTGGTGTTGTGTCTCTCGGCATATCTACCGTGAAGATACTGGATGCCTGTGCGACATTACCATCACCGTCAGTGACTGCGACAACGACCTTGTAATCACCATCGCTCAATGCTTCCCCAGGTGTATAGGAAAATTGGTTCCCGTCTACCTCTGGTGTTGCATCAACATCGTTGATAGTAAACGTAGTAATTTCAATAGTGCCAGCACCCGAAAATTCACCACTGATCGGCGGTTTGCCGTGCTCAAAGGTTTGCCCTGAAACCGGCGAATGAATCGCAACAGTTGGGAGCGTCCCATTGACAGTGAATTCCCGCATACTCGTACCGACGTTACCGAGGATATCAGCAACTTCAACAGTTACACGATACGCGCCACCGGCAAGTTGCTCACTACGGGTATAGACCAAGGCTTCAGCATCTTTTTCAAGTTCCGCTTGGTCAACAACCACTTCAACAGCGTCAGGTGGCTGGAGACGTGCCAAATCAAGGCTTCCAGTGGTACCATCAACACCCGCACCCGCACCATCGTGATAACTTGCGTGTACAGTCGGCAGGCTATCTACCGCTTCACCATCCGTAGGAGATTCGATAGTAACCATTGGACCGGTGTTATCCACATTAACTGTTGTTATTGGGAAAGCGACCGAACCGTTCCGTTTTGTGACCAAAGCGTCGGGTGTATAGACTCCGTCTGCAAGTGCTCCGACCTCTACCATCAGTGAGAAGGTATTTTCCGGATCTTCAGCACTTTCGCTCGGTACACCATCTCCGTTTACTGTGCCGCTAAGTTCTTCAGCTGCTAATGAACCGTTTGCAACCGTAAAACTCACCGTGACTGAATTGCGAAGTGGAATCGGTTCTGCGGGTGATTCCGCAACGTCCGTACCATCAACAGCGCTGACCGCTAAGTCAGCAACATCAGAGACTCGGAAGTTCAGGACATGCACCGTTATCATCGGAGACTCATCGGTTTGCACGTTACCGGACTTATCAACGGCTAAAGCGTGGAACATATAAGTTCCATTTTCAAGCGCGCCAACATCAATTGTAATGTCAAGCACACCGGCTTCGCCTTCGGCAACAGTTTCGGAAACCTCCCCTGCGGTTTGCACCAAGTTGACGGATGCGTAGGTAGCAGGATCAGCAGTCGGCTCAATTGTAAATGTTGCTATCGGTGAAGGAACTGTATCATCAACAATCCCACCGACAGTGTAAATATTATCTTCGTTTGCTTCAATCGGACCAGCAACGTCCGCAACAGCGACAATGTTCGTCGGACCTAATGGCTCGACATCGTCATCATTGTCAACTGAGAACATGGCCGTAGCATTTGGAGATGCCTCTGGATCGTCAAAATCCTCTGCTTCTTCAATTGGGATTGCACGAACCGTATATTGGTTTTTGTCTTTAGACGCGTCGCGTGCTGCTGCAGGGTTCTCAGCGGTAATGGTATCTTCAAGCTGGGTTGTATCTACTTCAATCGCCCACATTTGATAGGTTCGATTGATCGGTACAACTGCTGTATCCGTTGCAGCATTGGCTAAGTCCCCAACAAAATCTGTAAGGGTTGTGTCCGAAATTTCGGTAGTCGGCGTACTTTCAGTAGCCTCGCCAGCATCTATCCACTCTTCATCACCAGGACGTTTGACTACAAGACGGACACCCTTCGTCGCCGGAGAACTGATCTCGTGCGAATAGGCGTGGAGTGTGATGGTCCCCTGCGGTGCACCACTATCCGGGTTTGTTTGTGTGATGCTTTCGGGGTCCACAGCGAGAGCCAAAACTTTCGGTTCCGGTCGGAAAGTGTTTTTAACCGTCACTAAGACTTTGGAGTCGTCCGTATCGGCTTCCACGTTGGGAACCTCATCATAGGCGAGTGCTTGGAACGTATAAGTACCATCAGCAAGTGTGCCGACATCAACTTTTACGGTGAAAACGCCGCCTTCAGCGGTTTCGGCTACTTTTAATTCACTATCAGTACCTGCAGCATCCGTCATTGTAAATTTGACCGATGTGTAAGTCTTCCGCTCTGCTTCGGGTTTAATCGTAAATGTAGCCTCTGGCGATGGGACATCATCGTCATATTTATCGACGAGTCCACCAACAGTGTAATTACCATCTTCATCTTCAAAGACGACATCAACGCCATCAACATCCGTCACACTAATACTTGTAGGTGCAAGGGGTGCGACATCGTCAACGTTGTCAACCGAGAGCATCGTAGTCTTATCAGAGGGCCACTCTTTTCCGCTTGCGTCAACAGCAAAGGCACGAATTGTATACTGGTTATCATCCTTGGATTTGTCCCGTGCACCGGGGCTGTCCTTCGTGATAGTGTCTTCCAAGTCCTCTGCTGTATTTACTTCTATTGACCATGTTTGCTTACCATCCACACTGATCGGAGCAGCGGTAGCACCTTCAAGAGCAGCATCAACAGCTGCGCCAACAGCACTCGCAACAGCGTTATCTGTGCCGAGTGGGATCCACGTTTCATCGGTTGGGCGTTTGGCTTCAAACCGAACCGCAACAGTCTTTGGACCGGTCAGTGGTTCCGTAGATGCGGTAATAGTGACCATGCCTTGTGGGGCACCACTATCTGCGTTTTGACTCTCGCCCTCATCAGCTACAATATCCAACACTTTAGGCGGATAGATACCAGGATCCAACTTGATTGAGAACGGCATGGGTTCAAGGTCTGGAAGTTGAAGCGCATTGGTTGCCTTGGCGCGCACCATGACAGTGTCGCCTGCACTGATTAATGCGTCAAAATTATCAACGTTCCAAGTGTATTCAAAGTCTGCACCCATGACAGCAGCTTCGTCGATGTTTACCCAATTGTCACTTGCGTCCTTGTATTGGATCACAACAGATTGGATCGGGTGTTTTTGGGTTACAGTCCCGGTTATCATGACATTTTTGGTATTTGCGTAGATAATTCCGGTTTCGTATTCAGGATCAACCATACCATCATTGTTGAAGTCGCCGATATTAGCATTCACAATGCTTGCGCGATCAGTATTGGCACTTGGCTCAACGATCCTGAGATGGGTAGGTGCGGCGTAAGCACCAACATTGAAGAGACTATCCAGTCCCATTGCGCGGATGCCGTAATCACCAGTTATAAGCGGCATTTGCGCACCCTGGATAGGCATCACTACGTGCCCAGATGGATCAAAGGTTACAGGTACAAGATGGTCAATGATGTCTATTGTAGCACCGAGTGCTTCAACTATCAATTGCGCCTGGCTATCATTTAAACTGCTAAACCCTATAAAAGGTTCCAAATCTTTTAGGACCGGATCTGCGAATTGCTGTATTAAACCGGCATTCAGAATACCCAATATTCCATCTAACGGCAATGCCAAGACTGTCTGAAGGGTTGGATCAGTTGGTGCGTTCAATCGTCCCTCTGCAATCGCCCCTCGAACTGCGTCCCAAATATTGGATACCAACATAGTGGAGTCAACAGTCAACGGCATCCAAGTGTTGGGTTTTTGAATCGATGGGTCTCCGAGGTAAGGTGTCCCATCTTCGTTCAGTGCGATCAATTGATAGAGAAGATAACCTCTACCTGGAGCGATCTCACCAGGAACCGTCGGCATACCCATAATCTTGAGCGTTGCGGCGGTGCCAACAGTAGGTGCAGTAGCAACATAAATTCCATCATCGTTCATATAGCCAGTAGCATTTGCGTCCTCACCTGGACTAATGCCGATATTTGCTTCCGGTGCGCTCGTGTCAACAGTGATATTCTCTTGCATCCGATCAAGAACGGTTCCGTCATCAGCAAGAACATCCGCTTTCAACTGATAGTTGCCATCAGCAATATTATCAATGTGGGCAGTCCAGAGTGATTGGGTTTCCAGATCAACACGTGGCACGGTGAAAACAGAAGCCAACATCGGATCAAACGCTTCCTCAAATTGAGTTGTCAGCGCGTTCGTATTACGGAGCAATATGGTCTGGATTCTACGCAACTGCTTTGGTGTAGCAATGTTATTTAAATCAGCCTGACCCGCGATGAACTGAAGGGTTTGCGGCGAATCCAATATTTCCCTAAACGCATCTACCAAGTTAGGTGTGAATAACGCCTCAACAATACCGCGGTCCGCTAATTGGAGGTTACGCGGATCAGGCATTGCCCAACCTTCAATCGTAATTTGATGTAGATTCGCCGGATTGAGGACATCTGCTAACGTAGCGGTGGTCGGATCGAGGGCGGCAATAGCGTCCCGGTCCAGTGCGGTGAACGTCAACGGTTCAGCAAGCATTACTTCAAAATAGTAATACGTGCTACGACCAGCAGGTATACCCAATTTTGCTTCCCAGACGACTCCATTTTCTCCAGGTACCGGTTGCATAGTAACGCCAATATAGTCATCATTCATAGAACCGGTATTTGAATATCGGAGCGTAACACCGGAGAACAACTGAGCATCTAAGTCTGGCCATGCGGGTAAGTTAGTGGCAGCAAGCGTTTCCTCTAAGCGGAAGGTATAATCGATGGTATCGGCTCCGAGTTCAGCCATTTTAAACTCTGTGCCGGGAATCGTTCTACCATCTGAGAGACTAAACTCGACACCCGCAACCTTTGCTGGAACACGCGTATAAACGTGCAGACCATCGCTTGTCAGGTATTTTTGGTTTGGTGCGTCGCCAAAATCTGAGTAGAGAAAATCGGTGAAATTCGGCATTATAGCATTTCCGAAGTTCTCGGCATCTAACTGATCCTCTTCCTGAGGGAAAACACTGAGACGCTTTGACAGTAAAAGATTGCGAATCTGCTTTTTGGGCAAAAACCCTGTTGGCACTGCATCAAGGACAGCATCCACTACGACCTCTGCTTCAAGTGATATTCCAGCAGGTGCCAGTGCAGCAATAAAGTCTTCAACGAACCTTCTGCCAGAAGCACCGTTTAGGGACAAACCACCAAGTCGAGACTTACCTAACAGGTAATCTCTTGTAGGCGTTGCAGGCTCAAAGGGAGGTGCTTTATCCTCTGGTGGAGGCGGTACCACTTCTGGCGGAGGTGTTACCTCCTCTTCTGGCGGAGGTGTTACTTCCTCTTCTGGCGGAGGTGTTACCTCTTCAACCGGTTCATTAGCTAACCTCAAGAGCTCTGCGAGTCCTACCTGAAGTTCCGCACCCTTAAGCCCGAGCAGTTCCTTAGTGGTTTCAGCCGTAAGTAACATTTGGACATCCGGATCTGCAAGAAGTGTTATATGATCATCTGTTAGCGGAACACCCTGTCCAGCAGCGAGTCCCTGTAGGGTTGCCCCTTGACCGGCATTAATCAAAGCGATAGCCGTATCAATCAGACCTGGGATATCGACATCGTCACCTGCCTGCTGAAGACCGTCCAAGATCTGTGGAAGCAGTGATTTAACGTCGTCACGCTGAAGTGTCTGGCTGTGCTCGTCAAAAACTTGGTTAGCGAGAGCAATTGTCGGGGGTATTACCTCTTCTGGCGGCGGTGTCACTTCCTCTTCTGGCGGCGGTGTTACCTCTTCGACCGGTTCATTAGCTAACCTCAAGAGCTCTGCGAGTCCTGCCTGAAGTTCCGCACCCTTAAGCCCGAGCAGCTCCTTAGTGGTTTCAGCCGTAAGTAACGTTTGGACCTCCGGATCTGCAAGAAGTTTTATATGGTCATCTGTTAGCGTAACACCCTGTCCAGCAGCGAGTCCTTGTAGGGCTGCCCCTTGACCGGCGTTAATCAAAGCGATAGCCGTATCAACGAGAGCTGGAATATCTTGATCATCACCTGCCCCCGCAAGACCGTCTAAGATCTTTGGAAGCAATGATTTAACGTCGTCACGCTGAAGCGTCTCGCTATACTCGTCAAAAACTTGGTTAGCGAGAGCAACTCCCTCTTCTTGCCCGAAAACTGTGTTCGGTATTGCGGTGTAAAAAACACACAATGTAAAAATCAAAAAACAAACGAGTGTTCGTTTTTTCATTAACTCATCCTCCTCATCAAGTCTGCGCGCTCGCGAGACTAAGTACTGAGTATCTTAGATGGGCAAGCGAGAATACAACAAAGACGACTGGGGTAGATGTTTGCCCATCCAACTAACAACCTACCAACGAGCATTAAAATTTCCCGATACCGATATAGCCGTAGGATAAGGTTTGCACAACCTATGGCACAAGTCAAAAGTTAGTGAAAAAGCGGGCACCCAACTTTTATATTTGACCTTGCGGGAATTTTTCTATTATTTTAACAAAAAGTGGCAAATTAAGCAAGCATTTAATCGCTACGTGGCAAAGATGTTCGTGTTACAGGCAGAAAACCGGCAAGCAAAATCACCCTGCACAGTATATGTGATGTTTTATGCAATCGGTAAAAATGTGTTCCCGCCGCATCGGTATCTCATCGATTAAATTGCAATTCACTTCTATTAATAATACCACAATTTCAAAAATATGTCAAATCAAAATTTGAATTTCGGTTGCCAGTTTTCAACTATTTTAGCAGAAATTGACAATATGTTTGACATAGTACTATAAAACGCTTAAACTGTCAACAAAAAACATTTTAGGGTATTTAATTTTCAGATTTTAACCCTTTCGGTTGGAAAATCATGACCAAGAAACAGTTTGTGGCATCCACAAGAGGTACCTACGAGAGATCTACAAATGACTGTAATGGCATTTGAGGAAAAAGCCTATGTTATTAAATGAATCTGAAAAAGAACAATTGGATCAACGCGGTTTCCTGCTGCTGGAAAGCCTTATACCTTCAGATACAACGCTGCAGCTTCGGGAACGTTCGCTGGCACTCGCTGCGGCAGAACAAGAAACCGGCAAAAGTCACACATATCTCGCGAACGACAGCGCACAACGCGTCTGGAATCTGGTAGACAAAGGCGAAATCTTTGAAGAAGCTATCCAACAACCGAAGATGCTCGCCGCGATGGAGTATCTGCTCGGCCCCGATTGCACATTGAGCTCCTTTACAGTGAATGTGCTTTATCCCGGGGCACCAGATGCCGGTCTCCATATCGATTATCCGTTATCTGCTTTGCCAACACCGCGCCCAAGTTTTCCACTCGTCGCTAACAGCGTCTGGTTTTTAGATGACTTCACGCTTGAAAATGGGGCAACCAGTTGTGTGCCCGGAAGCCACGGACGGCTCGAAGCGTTACCTGAATCGGGTGTCGAATATGCCGACGAGTTGCAGATCTGTGGACCGAGAGGTTCCGTTCTAATTGTTAACGGGGCAATATGGCATGGCTCATCAGAAAATAGAACGAATGAACCGCGTGTTGGGTTACTCGGTTTCTTCTGTCGTTCTATCTTGAAACCGCAACAGGCGCATCTCAGATTGGTATCCGACGAAGTTATCTCGCGCGCAACACCGACGCTAAAACGTTTGCTCGGTCTCGATTCACAACCAAACATGAACGCATAGTATACCGTCATGGTCCCATGCCCGGTAGGTGCGGTTAGAAAATCGCACCATAGGTGTCAATTTAAGGAAAGGAATAGCCTCGGTTCCAGACTGAGTAGGTGTGGCTTGAAACTGCACCGGGCTTTAGACACAAAACTTACATACTCCAAAATCTTTCTTTAGTCCCATAAGGTAGCCAGATTTAATGTAGCGATACAGATATCGCCCCTCTGGGGCTTTCTTCTTATTTAATCCAAGTTGCTACAAAGATAACGTCCCTACGGGACTGAGGACCTTCTGAGTAAACAGTAAAGTGCAGTATTCCTATTGAATCCAGTGACTAATTTATGATGGAATTTTTCTAAAATTGACACCTATGGTGTAGTTAGGAAACCACACCTACCGAGCTTGGCGCATCAAAATCCGCCTAAAAAATGGAAAACTAAATAGCCCTATGTGTTCATAGAATATCAACGGACAACATGCGTTTTCTCTACCATCAATATTCGCTTCGGTTCAGGAGTATCCGGTGTCAACTGATATATTAAACGTGCTTTAATTGTGTCGCCGGTCGTAGCAGAGACAATATCAAAAGTGTAAGTCCTATTTTCGTCTGGAAGTAGGCGGTTCTCCTTCTCCGCAGAGATTGAGATCTGCTGTTTCTGAAGTTCGGTGCCATCCGACGCGAGAAGTGTCACCTCAAGTACAATGGTACGCAATGTCCCTCCCGGTAAGATGTGTCCTGTCTTACTGCGAAGTTTCGCCACCGCTTTTCCATCTGTGTATTCAAGCTGAACGGTTGCGGCACGCCTGAGTTGCGCAACACTACGGCTGCCACGCCACGTATGTTTCCGCCCTTTGATGCTTTCATGACTGGTGGTGCTCTGTAACCGCTTTACGACCGGCATGTGACACGTCGCACAACTCGTATCTCCGTCAGCGAATTTGCTATTCAAAAAACTGGAGACTTGATCGTGTTCGGGAACGCTTTGCTGACCGTGGCAGGTACCACAGAGTGTCGTCGGTTGGGTATAAATAGGGTTGGTAAGGTTGGCGTGAAAATAGGTTTCCGCACTTGCTGCCGGTCCGTTCATCGCCCCGTGTGCATCGAGGTGACAAACGAGACACGAAACACCCGCTTCCCGTTGTTCGTCTCTCAACTTTGGCATGTTCCCAACGCCCGTAATAAGAATTGGTTGTGGAGCATGACACTGATCGCACTTCGTTTCTCTATCGGTGATCTGCTTCGCAGCCGCCTGATAGACTTCATCGAGCCACGCTTTTGCGTGCATCGAATCCGCCCACTCCCTCCAGATCGCTGGGTGGCAACTTTTACACTTCCCATCCTGAAACCCTTGGAACATCTCTGTCACGCGAGACACCTCATCTGCTGCCTGAAGTGCAAGGTTAGCAGCTAATATCAGCAACACGCACCCTACGAGTCCCAAACCCACGCCGATTATGCTCCAGTGTACTATCTTAAGGTCCATCGCACCTCACAACACATCTAAGAGTGAAATCGCTGCAGTCTCGCCACTCCGAATACAATCAGGAATGCCTATTCCGTGGTAACCGTTTCCAGCAAGCGCGAGTCCTTGCAATTTGCTTGTGAGCCGTTCAATGTCATTCACGACTTCTTGGTGTCCTACTTGATACTGTGCCATCGCCTGCGTGTGCTTGTTAACAGTGGCAAACCGCGGAGCCCCCTTGATCCCCAGGAGCGGTGTTAAATCAGTTTGACACAACTGAATGAGGTCAGATTCAGCACGTTTAGAAATCGGTTCACCGATAAAGGCGCGTAACAGGATATGTTCTTCTGGTGCGCGGTTCTCAAATTTGATGCTACTGAATGAGCATCCGATTATGGATAAGTTTTCTGTAGCAGGGACAACAAATCCCATACCATCTAACGGGTGCGTAATATCTGGACGGTGGAATGCCAAATTAACGGTTGCGGAAGAGGCGTACGGAATCGCACTCAGTTTCGTAGCGAGTGGACTCGATACACTTTCGATGAGCGCGCCCGTTTGTATTGCTGGAAGTGCTATACAGAGGAGTTCTGAACTCAGAGTCTCTCCAGTAGCAAGTGACACCTGCCATCCGGTGCCATCAGTATTTTGTTGAATTTGTTCTACACGGGCATTTAATCTAATACTGCTGGACACGGTTTCAGCAAGCATGTCAACCAGTGTTTGCATACCGGACTTGAATGACAGGAAGAGACTATAACGGGCACCACTGGTGCCTTGGCTGGTTGCAGCTGCCTGTTTTTTCTGTGCCCGGAGCGCTTTGATAATGCTTCCGTGTGTTTTCTCCATTTCCAAGAATCTTGGAAAAGTCGACTTGAGGCTTAAATTTTCGGCATCGGAGGTATAGATACCTCCAATCATAGGTTGTGCAATCCGTGTGAAGGCTTCGGTGCCGAGGCGACGCCTGACGAAATGTGCCACGGCTTCATCAATGTCTCTTTCCCGACGCGGGATAAAGAGGTCCATTGCCATCCGCAGTTTACCGTACCAACTGAAAAGAGGTGTTTTTAGAAAAGGCTTTAGGGATCCCGGCGCCATCATGTAAAAGCCTTCAGGGACAGGATGCAATGTTCCTTTTCGAGTTACGAAACTCTGGCGGACTTTTGGATTAGTGCCTACGAATTGATCTGCGATACCGAGTTCTTCGCACAATGCTTTTGCAGCGGGTTTTGTCGAGATAAAGGCATCGGGACCGTGTTCAACGAGGAATCCGTCTCGGTGTTCGGTCTGGATAACCCCACCCACGCGTCCAGTCGCTTCGAGAAGTGTAACATCAAGCTGGATATTGCGCTGTGCCGCTTCACGTTGTAAGCGATAGCACGCGGTTAACCCGGTGATGCCGCCTCCGATAACAATAGCACGTTTACTACCAGAGTTTTCCGGCATGAGAATTCTCAATCCTTAGATAATTTCGTTTACGGTTTTAGATCCGTATCCTTCATGAGGACGGGTACGAAGGTTGAGATCACGAGATCGTCTCTACCTATTTCGCAGATTTTTCATAGACAAAGTCGGCTAACATGTTGATAAATAGGGGATGCGCGCCAACAGTTCCTGCTCGAATGAAATCAATTCCGCACGCTTCCGCCGTCTCGGCTGCCTCTATGTCAAGATCGTAGAGTACTTCAACGTGATCACAGAGGAAACCTATCGGTGAAGCGACAACAGTATCAACTCCTTTTTCTTTTTCGGCTTTAAGCCAATCGTTGATATCGGGTTGTGTCCACGGCATAGGGCTGCTTTCCACTTCGCTTTGGTATGCCAAGCTGAACCGAGTTTTTCCAATCTCTTGGGCAACCGCTTCAGCAGTTTTTCCGAATTGCTGTGTATAGGGTGAAGTCTTCGCCGCGGCTTCGGGAATTGCGTGCGCTGTGAAAACAAGTTCGGCACGTTCTAATTTGTCCCCGCAGGCAGTTTTGATAATTTCAGCAATAGCATTGACATAGCCTTTGTGTGTGTACCACGGATCGAGATAATCAATCGTCGGTTTCTCGCCATCAACTGCGTCAATTGCTTTTTTTACTTCCTGTTGATACCATTCCCAACTGATTTTGGATTGGTGGGGTGCCATAATAATGCCGAGTATTTTATGGTGTCCTTTTTGTGCCATTTCGGCGATGACTTCCTTTAAATAAGGTGTCCAATGCCGGAACCCTGCATAAACAGGAATCGGTAAATCGCGCGCATGCAAAGCACTCTCTAAAGCCTCGGCTTGCTTGAAAGTCAATTCGTTGAATGGTGAAAATCCACCTAATTTTATATAATGTGTGGAGATGTCTTTTACGCGTTCCACTTGGGATTCGGCTGCCCCAGCGATGCCTTCCACAAAACAGTAAGCTTCCCCCGGACACATATCGTTATCGTATTTTTGACAGCATCCGGGTGTAGGACCGCCAAATGCAACAAGTAAAACACTATCGTATCCCATTTTACATACCTCCTACGCCATATTGGCTAACTGCGCTGGCATGAATCGTGCGTCGGCGTTAATTGCCTTCTCAAAAGCCTCACGTGCTAAGGTTTCGTCTCCCTCTGTGCGATGCGCGAGTCCGATGGAAAAATACGCCTGTGCAAGTTGCGTGCCGTGAAGTCCTCCAACCAAAGCCTTATAAATAGCCGCCAACCCCGTTTTCGTTTCATCGCCATTCCGGTAAGCAGAGAGAATATGGCTGTATCCGCGCAAGAGGTGTGCTGGTGCATAATCGGGGTCAAGTTCAAGGGCGAGATTGAGTGCTTTCTTTGCCTCGACGAAGAAATCACCTTTCTCAAGGACGCTTGACACAGTGCGGGACGCTTGCGTAAGCAAATTTGCGTATTCCGTCCACGCGTCAGGCAGATTCGGATATTTTTCGGTTGCGGTTTTTAAGATAGCAATTGCTAAACCGAAGTCGTTCCCCTCAGCAACCTCTTCGGCAGTTTCTCGGTACGCTTCAAAGTCCTCAAGTTCGTGTGTTTTTTGTTGAAGTTTTTCGGTATTCGCGGTCGGAATAACCGACGGTTTCAGGTGTTGCCAGCCCGGTTCTGGATCGTCAATTAACCCGCGGTAGACCCTTAAAATCGCATAGCGGGGTGTTCCCCAAACCTCAGCAATTGAGCAAATCCAGTCGGGTAGATTCGCTTCCATTTCAGTAAGCAATTCAGCTAAAGACATGCCCTGTTCAACATGTTTTCGGACTTCCGTTAGAAAATAGGACTCTATCTGGAGCAACAGGTCTATTTCGGCATCCCGTGCTAAAGGACCGTGCCCCGGTAGCACACATTTAGGTGCGTAGTTACGGAGCTCTTTAATTGTATTAATCCAATCGTGGTTCGCCATGAGCCCTTCGTTCATAACAGGCTGCCCAAAGATGGGAAAACTCCCTGTCATGACAGTGTCGCCGGAGACAATGCAATCTTCAGCTGGCACCCTAATAGCAGAGGCATCATCTGTCTCTGCGTTCCCTAAATAAACGAGGTGGAGCGGTTGATTCCCTAAATCGAGTTCGGTTTCGTATGTAAACGTCTGCTGTGGCAGAAAGGGCGGATCCCCTAATGTAAAGCCTCGAGAACGCAGGAATGCTTCTTGTCTCGGTGCTCTGTTCACCATGAAGTCCTTAGTCATCTCGCGTGCGACGACGGTCGCGCCTGCCTGACGAAAAATAACGTTCCCATTTGTATGATCCCAATGATAATGTGTGTTAATTGCATATAGGATCGGTTTGTCTGTGACAGTGCGGATTGCATTGAAGAGCCGACGTGCCATCATCTGATTCACCTGTGTATCAATCACGGCTACCCCATTATCTCCAATAATAATAGAAGAGTTGACGATATTGCGAAATAGATAGACCCGTTCTGTTACTTTAACGAGTTGCCCGTATTGTCGGGGTGCAAAAGGGTTTTCAGGAATGTTTCTCATCTATGTTCCTTAGGACTTACGCAATTTGCTGATGCACGCCGCTGGCGAGGCTTAAAACCTCGCCAGCAAAGGACACTGCGTAAGTCCTGTTCTTAAAGTGTTTTTGCGATATTTACAAAATGTTTAACGTTTTCAAAAGGCGTGTCTCTATGGAGTCCGTGGCTCAAGTTCAGTATATGTCCTGTCCTTCCGCCCTGTTTTAAGCAAGATTTGACCGCCACCGTAATATCATCAGGTGTCCCGTCCCGAAGTATATCGTTATCCACGTTTCCCTGAAAAGCGACAGTGCCGTCAGTCTCAGCCTTAGCATTGCGAAGATCCACACATTTCCCTACACTTAGCACATCCGCCCCACTTCGGTGCATTAGATCAAGATAGGTACACTCTTTCGCGAAGAGTATTCCAGGTGCCTCTGAATTGAGCTCAGCGAAAATTTTCTGGTGATACGGGAATGCAAATTCCTCATATATGTGTTTAGGCAAGACATCCGCGATGGACTCGAAAAGTTGAACGACCTGAACGCCTTCGCTAATTTGATAGTTCAAATAATTAACAGTCATCTCCGTCAATTTGTTTAGCAAACGATGCAAGAGTTCAGGAGCTTCCTCAATCATTTGGAAAATAGGCGTTGCTTTTTCCGATACGCCAACCCCTCGTTTGATAGGACTTTCTCCAGCGATGAGAAAAAATGCGAGTGTTAAAGGGGCACCAGCAAAACCGATGAGCGGTAACTCACCGTTGAGAGTTTCACGTAGGTTGCGAATGACGTTTCCTGTGAACGCTAATTGCGAAGTGGGTTCATCGACGGGTCGGAGTGCGTCTACTTGTGATTGGGTCCGAATTGGTGGATTTAAAATGGGTCCCGGGTCAAACCGGAAATGCGCGCCCATAGGGGCAAGCGGCGTGAGAATATCTTTGTAGACAATAATCGCATCAACGCCGATACGTTTTGGTAGCAGTGAAATCTTGACCGCCGATTCAACATCGGTGTCTGACATCGGTGCAGGACAAGTTCGGAAAAGCTGCTCCAAAGGGACGTTAAGTGCTTGCCGAATCTGTCGATAAAGCGGATCCGATCTGCCAGCCTGCCGCATCATCCATACAGGCACACGTTCTACTGGCAGACAGCGTGCAGCGCGAAGAAGTAAATCGTTTTTGAGTTGCTGTTCCATGTTGACAGGGACTACCTCTTCAACGCGTCTTTAAGATGCTCCATGTTGTTGTTAATTTGCCTACGGGTTCTACAGGTGCGACACCAAGTACTTTGCCGACACCTTCATCCATGAGTGTTTTTAGGTCTGCTTCGCTTAGGGTATCGCTAAACATCGCCACATCATCAACAATGCCTTTGAAATAACCACCATCACATCCATGTCCTGCTGGGCACAGCCCACTTCCGATAAGCAACCCTTTTTCGGGTGCACCGACTTTATTGGGTCCCTTTGACTTAAATTCGCCATCAATATAGAGTTCGTATTCAGTTCCGTTATAGATACCGGCAATGAAGTACCACTCGCCAGGCTTATTCAGTGGAGTCGTTGCGGCTGCGCAACCGGCTTGGCAGCTTTTGAATTCAAAGTTCCCGGCATTCCAGAATTCAAACCACCAATTCGCGCCGCCACCATCGCCAGGGTTTCCGTTCGCTATGACGAGTGTAGCGGAGCCTTTTCCGGCTGGGTTGTTACCGCCGACTGCCGTCGGGTATATCCAATAAGTAACGGTGAATTTCTCTGGATTGAACAGCGGTGATGGTGCGATCTCAACGTAGTCATCTTTTCCATCGAATATGACGGCATCTCCGAATTGTCCATCATCCCATTTCGCGCCTTCCTTGAGTTCACCATCGTTATCGTTCCCAGATAAATCCTTGGCGGTTTTCCCGTTACCCTCATCAAATAGCCAAATACCCACAACTTGCTTGGGATCAATTTTAGCACTGCTCGTCGTAGTACAACAGAGTATGATCAATACGCCCGTGATGCTTATCAGCACTTGAGATCGTATTGGTTCATTAACGAAGAACCGTTTGAGAGATATCATTGTGAAATACCCCCTTTTTGACGCCGTTCCAAGAACTGCCGTAGTTTCGCGAAACTCTTAACATTTTTCATAATCCTACCACTCTCTCGCTCCTCAAGATAAAGGAGAAAACCCATAACATAAAGGCTCAGCAGAAATAGTAGAAACCCTGAAACGCATCGCCCGACTGCTGAATAATTGGCTTGCAAACTGAGGTAAGGGGTGACCGCCTCGGGTGAGTCCTGCTGAGGCCACTCCACTGAGACGAAGTCACCCAATCCAGTTATCCCAAGGGATAGAAAAGCGATCGAGAGGACAAAAACGATGAAAAATGGGATACCCATATTAGATACCGGTTAATCAGAGACTTTAATCAATCCCTTCGTGCAAGCATCTTCACGGTTACGCACCTTTGTTATCCCATCGACGAGCGACTCAAGTGAAAATTCGTGGCTAATGATTTTGTCCATATTGACATCGCCGCTTGAAATAAGTTGAACTGCTTCTTCCCATGTGTCGGGTGCAAGCCAAGAGAACCTAATGGTCTTATCCATGAGAATCGTATCAAGGATAGGCACCTGCATCACATCTGTATCGCCGGGTAATCCAAAGATAACGACGGTTGCGTGCCGTCCGGTAACTTCCAGCGCGGTGTGAATCGCGTCAAGCGAACTGGTAGCCGTAATTGCGCGATCCGCTAATTCTCCATTATTGAGTTCCTCGATTGTAGCCCCCAAGTCTTCAACATAGTGCGGAGAATTGGTATCGCTGACGTTGACGACTACGTCCGCGCCGAGTTCTTTACCACAATCTAACCGATAGTCGCGAGTTCCAACCAGAAGAACGTTTTTCAAGCCACGACTTTTTAACACTTGTACCATCATCAAACCAATCGGTCCTGGTCCGAAGACAACAGCGGTTTGTCCGGCTTCGGCATTGAGATTGTTGACAGCGTACAATCCGCATGCGAGCGGTTCCGTTAACGCGCCTTGGTCATAAGTGACATTATCAGGCAGTTTAACTGTCCAGCGATAATCGGAGACTGCATACTCTGCAAATCCGCCATCAACGCCGACACCTAATACGCGTTTTTCAGGACACAGGTTGGACAAACCTTTCTTGCTCCAAAAGGAGTCTGGATTGGATTGGACAGGGTTGACGACAACGCGATCACCTACTTTAAATCCACCGGTTGCTCCTGCTTCACTACCAACTTCAACGACTTCGCCAGTAAATTCGTGTCCAAGGATAAGGGGGCCTTTTCCGTCGTCGGTTTCAAGTGAACTGTTACCAAAATAATACGCGACATCCGAACCGCAGATACCTACCGAACGTACTTGAACTAACAGGTCATTATCGCCATGTTCGGGTACGGGTCGGTCTTCGAGGCTCATTGATTCGGGTTCATAAAAAATTTGAGATTTCATTATTCGCCTCCTAATGTCTTTAATGGATATAGTTACTTTAGCATATCCGAATTTAAATTACAACGAAATTTAATATTAATGCAGAGCCATTGAGTTTTCGGTTTTTCGGTGAAAAAGATGAAGATAATTCCACAGTTTTCATAGCAAAATGCGGAAGATGATAGGTTTCAAAACAGGCTATCACCCCATACTGTGACTGGATTTTGAGCGATTTTCGTAGGAGATTTCAGAAAAGGATGCTATGAAATTTCGTTTTCGTGGGCGGGTCAAGTTTTTTACCCAAAAATTATAAAGATTAGAAAATGAACCGCATCTCCAAAAGTAAAAATCGACTACAAAACTCGCCTAAGAAGACTGTGATAATAGCAATAAAAAGAAAACCAGTTGCAGCCCGCGTCGCGCCAAGCACATCTCGGGCGACGGATTTAGGACGCAAGCAGTCCCACGTAATGAAATAGAGGAGTAACGTGCCAGCAATGCCGATAAGCACTCGCATACCAAAGATGATCTGGTAGAAAAGGTTAAAAGCGACAACATCCGTGGATCGCTGCCTGAAAAAGATGTTTAGACAGAGCAGTACAATCATTCCTAAAAGGGTCCAGAACAGAACGGTATTAAATCGTTTCAGAAAGTTTACTGGCAAATCAGGCGTTACGAGATACCAATGCCCGAACCACATACCGCTATGAACAGCACCGAGTAATACAGATGCTATCAAGAATTGAAACGGGAGTAACAACATTTCACCGGGAAGCTGAATAATTTGGTAATAACGCTGCGCGCTCAAAACGACCCATGCAGCACCACAAATCACACCAAGAAAAAAAAGTATCTGTGTAAGCAGTGGGATTTTGAACCACCAACTCAGCGTATAGATAAAAAGGATAAGAACGAAGGCGATCACCAAAACGGACTCAGGGTTCTCCCAGAATCCGAAAAAATGGAGAAATGTGACAGGTTGCCGATGAAGTGTTAACTCTGCGCAACGCGATAAAACGCTTACAAATACGTAAATGCTCCCCATCAAACGATAGAAGTTGGCACCTACTAACCCTTTCGGGACTAAGAAAAGTAGCGCAAATCCACCGACTGCGAGTTGACTGAAAACGAGGTAAAAAACGTCAAGAATACTAAACATCGGCACCACTCGGTAATTCTCAGTCAGCGCAGTTGAAAACCGCACTTACAGTTGTGAGGCGTTTCAACAAAAATAGAAACCCATTACAGTTCGCTGTAGCGTATTGCTATGCTCAAAAACCATAATGGGTTTCCTGTTGTAGTTCGTAGTTTCAGTAGGCATTGTCTGGATGTAAGACAGTATACCTTTACTTAAATAATTTCGACGACTGCGCCGAGTTCCTCAAGTTGTTCTTTCGCCTTATCAGCATCTTCTTTAGAGACACCTTCTTGAATGACGACTGGTGCGGATTCGACTTTCTCTTTTGCTTCCTTCAAGCCGAGCCCAGTGATTGAACGGACCTCTTTGATAACTGGAATCTTATTAGCACCGAATTCCTTGAGTTGAACATCAAATTCGGTTTTCTCTTCCGCTGCGGCTTCTTCTTCGCCAGATGCGGCTGCACCATCCGCGGCGGGCATCATGCCGGGCATAGCGATTGCCGGTGCGGCTGACGCGCTGACTCCAAATTTATCCTCTAATGCTTTGACGAGTTCGGAAAGTTCCAAAACAGTCATATTGCTAATTTCTTCAATCAATTTTTCCATATCTGCGGCCATGTTTGTATCCTTTCTATAAGTAGCACTAAATCAACTTGATTAGAAATTCCTGATCAAGCGATGCAGGAAAAAAGACACAACGTCTCGTTTCCCCGCAATATTTTAGTATAAATATTAGGCGTTTTCCGCCTCTTTCTTTTCTGCGGCAACCTGCGTTAGCACAGAGGTTACCTGACGTATTGTTCCACTAAGTACATTCACTATCCCTGTAGCGGGCGACCCATGATGGAGGGTTCGGACAAGCCCAGCGAGCGGGGCACCAATAAGTCCAACGGTCTTAGCCACCAGGACCTCTCGTGACGGCATATCTTTGAGGGATTCAACGCCAGCTGCGTCAACCACCCGCGTTCCAAGAATTCCGCCTTTGATTTTAAAATTTTCGTGTTCCTCGCCAAATTCAAGTAAGATTTTTGAAGAGATCGCCGGATCTGTGCCAGTGGCAAGGGCTGTATTTCCTTTGAGATAAGGTGCCAACCCTTCAATGCCTCTCTCTTCTGCGACGACATTCACTAATGTGTTTTTACAGACTTTGTACCCGATATTTGCGGCACGGAGCTGGTTACGCAGTTCGTTAATTTCTGCGACCGTAAGCCCTTGGAAGTCTGTAAGTAGAACAACGTCGGCATTCTCAAAAATCTCACGAATTTGTTCCGTTTGCTGAACATTCGCCTGATTCGGCATGTGTCAGCTCCTTTCTATGTGGGTTGTATGGAAACTGTATCGCGTTGCTTCAGTTTTCATACAAACAGGTTAATAGGATCTACGATCACATAGAAAAAGCCCCCAGGTGCCTGGAGGCTGACATGAGAAGAGAGAACAACAGCGGCGACAAGATTCTATGTGTGCTTTGAGCAGCACGCTCATGTTCCATTCCATTCAAGCCTCGGTAGGCAATTAAGCCGATGGCACCTACGTTCTACGACTCTATTCAGTTGTAAGAGCTATTTCCGTATCGTATCTCCTACGGTTTATGCAAATTGTTGTGGATCTATTCGGATACCGACACCCATCGTTGCTGAGATCGCTATGCTGCGAATGTATCTCCCTTTTATGGAAGACGGGCGAGCCGCAATAAGTGCACTCATTACAGCGTTGAGGTTCCCTTTAATGCTCTCTTCCTCGAACGAGGTCTTGCCGATTGGAACGTGAACAATTCCAGAGGAACGTTCTACTCGATATTCGATTTGTCCTGCTTTAATACTTTGTATTGTTTCCGAAACGTCCGTTGTGACGGTACCGGCTTTGGCATTAGGCATTAACCCTCTCGGTCCCAAAACGCGCCCAAGTTTAGGCATAATACTGCGCATCAGGTCCGGTGTCGCAATTGTTGCGTCAAAATCGAGCCATCCATCAACGATTTTATCAACGAGATCGTCTGTTCCGACGAAATCCGCGCCAGCTTCTTCAGCCTGTCGTGCCAAATCACCTTCAGCGAAGACAACCACACGGACTGACTTGCCTGTGCCGTGCGGTAGTGTGACGGTGCCGCGGATATTTTGCTCTGAATGTTGAGCGTTTACACCAAGGCGTGACGCGAGATCCACGGTCTCGTCAAACTTCGCGCCGCTCGTTTTTTTCACCAGTGAGACCGCTTCATCTACGGTGTACAGTTGGAGTCTATCTACTTGTTCGCTGCCTGCGGTGTATCGCTTCCCTCTCTTCGCCATGTTGTTCTCCGATAGTCATCGGGGCATATCTCTGTCGCCCCATTCGTATGCCGAGGATGCTAAGCCTCGCTATCCGATTGTAAGTCCCATACTACGGGCGGTACCTTCTACCATCCGCATTGCGGCATCCAAGTCTGTCGTATTGAGGTCAGGTAATTTCGTCTCCGCAATCTCTCGGATTTGATCCATTGTAACAGTTGCGACCTTGTTTCGATTCGGTTCACCTGAACCTTTAGCAATCTTCGCTGCGGATTTAAGTAAAACTGCAGCAGGCGGCGATTTTACGGCAAACGTAAACGACCTATCACTATAACAAGTAATGATGGTTGTCACCACCATGCCGGTTTGATGCTGCGTCTGGGCGTTAAAGGATTTGATAAACTCCTGCAAATTGATCATATAGGGTGCGAGACTCGGACCGACAGGTGGTTGTGGTGTCGCCTGCCCGGATACTAATTGGAGTTTAACTTCACCAGCTACTTTTTTTGCCATTGTTCTTCCCTATTGTGGTTTATAAGAATTCTAAAACGTGTTTGCCTATAAGCGGTGTATAGGATTAGGCACAATCACAGAGTGAGGACACCTTATTTAGAAAATGCCATTCAACTTTAGTTGAGTTCTTCCACTTCAAGCAACCCCAAATCAACAGAAGTTGAACGCCCGAAAAGCGAAATACTGAGGCGTAGGCGTTGGTGTTCCATGTCGATTTCTTCAATTTCGCCTGGAAATCCATTAAAGGGTCCATTTATTACTTTGACTTTATCGCCCACCTCATATTCCATTACGGGTACCGGTGCAACTTCCTCTTCCTCGGTTGACATCTGGAGCATCGCTTCAACATCAGTGGGACTCAAAGGCGACGGGTGTGAGGTAGGTCCCAAAAAATTCATGACTCCGGGTGTCTCTTGTATAAGTGACCAACTTTTTTGCCCAATCGTACTCTCAACATGCGGACCGAGTTCACGGGTCGTATTGACGAGCACGTACCCTGGATAGGAGGGTCGGACGCTAACTTTCCGCTGGCTGTCCTTCACTTCCACCACTTCGGTTTCAGGGACATTAACCTGCAAGATTTCATCCTGTAACTTTTCCCTCGCAATCATATTGTCGAGGTTGAGTTTGACCTTTTTTTCATGTCCAGTGTATATTTGAACAACGTACCAATAACCGTCCATATTCCGTTCCACCCGTTGGATTACTTGTGCTGTGGAAGCACAAAAACGTTAGCTCCGAATAAAAAGGGTTCTGAGAAAAGCCATACCAAAGCCCTCAAGCGAATTATTAAAAACGTACTGGCTTACAAGTACAGCAACTAAAGGGATACAGGCTACCGCCGCTGCGATGACTTTGCGGTTTTTGTTAATGGCAGCCTCAGCATCTCTATCGTTTTGGGGTTGGTCTTCCCAACTTTTCACGATGAAAAAGATAGCGATTGGCAGTGCCAGAAGAAAAAGCCAACTTAAAGGGCTCTCCCATTTCGGAAAGGCAGAGTTCCCATCAATTACCCCGATGTAAAACCCTAACAGCGCAGAAGCGACAATGACAGTAATCGTGCTGCCCTGAACCTCTTTTATGTCCGGTTTGGTCACTTTCTGCCATTCAAGATGGATACCTTGAAGATATTTTTTTAAGCGAGTTATCATAAGAATTATAAAAGGCAGGCCAGGAGGGATTCGAACCCCCAACATTCGGTTTTGGAGACCGACGCTCTAGCCGTTGGAGCTACTGGCCTGTAAGATTTTGTAGTGTGCCACAGACACGTCTAACAACCAATGCCACGTTGTCCGTCGCACGTGCTAAAACTATCGTGTTTCTTTATGCAGTGTATGCTTCCGACAGAACCGACAATATTTTTTCCGTTCATAGCGATTTTGCTGCGTTCGTCGGTTCCGGGTTGTTACATAATTCCGCTGATTGCATACATCACATGCTAATGTTACAATGTCTCTCGGCATAATAAACCCCTACTTTCGGTAAATGGAGCCGACGACCGGGATTGAACCGGTGACCTCGTCCTTACCAAGGACGCGCTCTACCGACTGAGCTACGTCGGCAAAAATAAACATTTCAACAAGCGGGAGACGGGAATCGAACCCGCGACACATGGCTTGGAAGGCCAATGCTCTACCAGCTGAGCTACTCCCGCATCAGATAAACAATAGCGTAATATATTGCTAAGGCAGGGTGATCTGAAATTTTGAGGGAAAAACCTGTAAGCCTGCTCTATATTGATCCCGCTATGATACTGCTCAGTGTAAGAGCAGATGGGGGCAGATGGATTCGAACCACCGTAGGCATAGCCAACAGATTTACAGTCTGCCCTATTTGACCGCTCTAGCATACCCCCATTATGAAAGCTGACGAGAGGAATCGAACCTCCAACCTAGTGATTACAAATCACTTGCTCTACCATTGAGCCACGTCAGCAACACCTTATAATTATATCCACTTTATTGGAGATTGTCAAATGATTCCGATTTTTTTGCGTTAAGTCTTCCCATAGAAATCATAAGGCATCTCTGGAACACAGTAAATCGGTATCGGTACTACAACCCTTCTTCACGTTCTTCTACTTCTGTATTTGGTTCCTGTTCGAGCAGTTCCTCGTCGAATATATCGGGCCCAGCCTCTTCTGATTCTTCAATATCTGTAAAAATCGGAGGTGTATTGGAGATAGGAGCCTTTGCCTCACCCTCTTTAAAGCGGAGTTTTCCGTCAATCAATTCTTGTGTCGCAACAGCAACGGGTTTCTTTTTTTTCTCTCCGGTACTTGAAGGGGCGAGAGGTAGACCGTTTGCATTTATATCTCTGGCGCGTTTCGCTGCAACATTGACTGCAAGATATTTATTTTCTACTGTTTTTACCAAGTCCTCATTGTAAACCACTTCACTCATTTTTTACCCTCCACATTATAAATACAGATTTAGATAAGTGTGTTACAATTATACCTAATATTTCTTTCAAAAGTCAAATTAAAATCACAGAAAAGTTGACAAACTATCTAAAAAATGTTAAAATTGAAATATTAGTTTTATGGATTGAAGGAACTTCTAAATGGATACAAATATCCAGCCCATTCTTGAAAAGTCGCTTGCCGCGGAACGGTTAGACTTTGACGATTGCCTGACACTTTTCAAAAGCCATGATCTGCTCGCTTTAGGACACGCAGCGGATGTTATTCGACAACGAAAGCATCCCGAAGGCTACGTTACCTATATCGTTGACCGGAACATTAACTATACCAATTGGTGCTACGTCGATTGTGATTTCTGTGCTTTCTACCGTCATCGTAAGGATCCAGATGCCTATGTCATGGAACGCGATGCGTTAGGGAAAAAAATACAAGAAACACTTGATCTTGGCGGTGAGCTGATTCTGATGCAGGGTGGGTTACACCCGAAACTCAAACTTGATTGGTACGAAGATCTGCTGCGCTGGATTAAAGCGAACTATCGGATTCATATCCATGGATTTTCGCCACCGGAGTTAGACTGGTTTGCGAAGATTAACCGTATGTCGTTGCGAGAAATGCTCATCCGATTGCGAGATGCTGGACTTGATTCAATTCCTGGAGGGGGGGCAGAAATTCTCACTGACCATGCCCGCGATGAAATTAGCCCGAAAAAATGTACCGCTGATGAATGGCTGGAAGTCATGCGACAAGGACATCTCGTTGGTCTGAAATCAAGTGCGACGATGATGTATGGGCATGTAGAAAGTTATGCCGAACGCGTTGAGCACCTCGTGCGTCTACGCGATTTGCAAGATGAGACGGGCGGATTTACTGCTTTTATTTGCTGGTCTCTACAACCCGCAAACACCCGTATGGAACATATACCACCTGCGGGAAGTTTTGAATACCTCAAAACGCTTGCGATCTCCCGATTATTCTTAGACAATTTCGACAACTTTCAGTCGTCCTGGGTCACCCAAGGTCCGAAGATTGGGCAGCTATCGTTGAAGTTCGGTGCGAATGATATGGGTGGCACGATGATAGAAGAGAATGTCGTTAGCAAAGCCGGGACAGTCTATTGTATGCCGATTGAGGAAATCGAACGGACTATAACGGAACTCGGACATATCCCCAAACGTCGCAACTTCTTCTACGAACTTCTCAACTAATCACCGCTTGGACTCTCAACCCAATACAGTGTTGAATCACCGTTTAACGTGTGCGACCTGGAGTCTGAAATGCCTAATACCTCTCCAAATATTCTTTTAATCACCACCGACCAGCAACGCGGCGACTGTCTAAGTTTGGATCCCGATGGTCCTGACTGCTTGCAGACACCAAATCTGGATTGGATTGGTCGCACCGGCACGCATTTTCGTCGCGGGTATGCTGAATGTCCGAGTTGTATTCCAGCACGGCGCAGCCTGATGACCGGAACTGCGCCAGCAGCCAACGGTGGTGTCGGCTTCAAAGGGGCAGCGTGGAATCCTCCACACACATTGGCAGGCGAATTGTCGGCAGCCGGCTACCAAACCGAAATGATCGGCAAACTGCATCTGAACCCGCCACGCAAACGATACGGTTTCGATCACCTTCAGTTGGCTGATGCCACCCGTGGAGATAACAACGACTATGTCAATTGGTTGCGGCAATACCATCACCGCAACGACGCTGATCCGGGGGTGGCTCACGGTATATCCGCCAATGGCTGGGTTGGTCGCCCGCATCATCTACCTGAAGAACAGATGCACACCTTCTGGTGTATCGATCGCGCCCTCAATTTCCTGCGGGAACGAGACCCAACAGCACCCTTTTTTCTCAATATCTCTTTTATAGACCCACACCCACCGCTGACACCACCGGCTCACTATTACCACCGCTACATCCAGCGGGATCTCCCGGCACCTGTGGTTGGTGACTGGGCACCCGAATTTAAGGAACCTCAAAAAGGGTTGAATCCAAACGCTTGGGAAATCTGTCTTGACGACTACGATATGCAATGTACCCGTGCCGCTTACTACGGGATGATTAATTTCATCGACGATCAGATCGGTCGTCTGATCCAAGTGATGGGGGGTATGAACGACTGTCTGGTTATTTTTACTTCCGATCACGGTGAAATGCTCGGCGATCATAATCTGTACCGCAAAACTTGGCCCTACGAAGCCTCAGCACGCGTACCGTTTTTGATGCGGGCACCAGCGAGATGGGGGTATCCAAAAGAATCTGTCTGTCAAACCCCTGTCGGACTACAAGACATCATGCCCACTATTCTGGATGCAGCCGGCGTTGAAATTCCGAGCACCTGCACCGGTAAAAGCCTATTGCCCATCATGCGAGGAGATACCGACAGGGTGCGAGATTGCCTTCACGGTGAGCATTCTGGTTGTTATCAATACAATCACGGCAACCACTATGTAACCGATGGACACCACAAGTACATCTGGTATTCCCAAACCGGCAAGGAACATCTCTTTAATCTGCAGGACGATCCCCATGAAACACACGATCTTGCAAGCCGGAGCGAAGCTGAAACCCTCCTAACACCTTGGCGTAATCGCCTGATTGAGTTTCTCCGGGACCGTCCAGAAGGCTTTACAGATGGTACAAGCCTCATAGCTGGACAAACGCATGATGCCTTACTACCAAACTATCACGCCGATGCTACCTATCCTTATCTGTAGCGCGAGTTCAATTCTGCATGTCTAACGATAGTCTGGATGTATCCAGAGTTCGCTCGCTTCTTTGCGTGCAGCAAGCCAGTTGTCCAGTGCCTGCCGTTTTTTCGCTTGGATCAATGTTTGTTGATGTCGGGCTTTTTCAGCCGGATCCGTTTGGAATGTCTCAACATCGGGTTCTTGGCGTTCAACGAGTTGAATAATATAGACGGCATTGCTGCCCTTGAAAGGACCGTCAATATCATTGACCTGCATTTGAAAAGCTGCAAACATGGTTTCCGCCGAATTTCCGATACCCGCGATGTAATCACTGGTTGGACTCAGTGAGAACAGATTGCTCTCTTGGACGGAGAGTTGATCGGTTGCCACACCTTCAGGTGCTTTATACTTTTCGATCAATGCATCCAGAGATGTACTGTCAGCCCGCTGGTTGAAGAGGTTCTGTGCATCCGTAAATGCCCGTTCCTTCGCTTTTTCTTTCTTCAGTCCATCAATCTTACCGGTCTTTGGACCTTCAATAACTTCTGCTTTTATCTCTTCAAAGGGTGGGATAGCGGCAGGCTTTTTTTCAAGAACAGTGGCAACTAAATAGGCTTCGACCGCTTGACTTCTTGCTCTCTTCACCTCAACAACTTTTATCACATTGACTTCCATGTCAAAGAATTCGTCGATTAAACCTTGGTAGCCCCATGTTGCTCCGATTTTTGGAATAGTCGACGCATCCCGAGCGAAGAGTCCAGTTTCGGAAACAACGAGGGAGAGGTCCTTATACCTTTCGAGAGCGAGCGCAGCATCATAGCCTTCAATTTCGATTTCATACAGCAGATCAGAGGCGGTTTCTTTTGCCTTATCAACGCCACTCACTTGAACGAGTTTCTGTCGGGTTTCATACTGAACATCAGCAAAAGGTTGAATCTCGGATGCTTTCTTCTCCTCTAATTTGATAATATGATACCCAAATTGCGTTTCGACCAAACCGCTAACTTCTCCGGGTTTCAGCGTATCAAAAGCAGCCTCTTCAAAAGGTTTCACCATATCGCCGCGTGCGAAATAGTCGCCAGCGGGAAGTTTCGGATTGTTGCCTCTCAAAGCACCACCTTGTGCCCCGGAAGGACCCTCTGAATGTTTCTTCGCGAGTTCAGCAAAATCCGCACCAGCAGCGAGCTCTGCATTGATAGTTGTGAGCAATTCTTCTGCAGCGACCTTGATCTCCGCCTTTTGTTCATCAGTTGCGTTGTCAGGGAATTTTTTCAAAATATGGCGTGCTTTGACCGCTTCCAGTGTCATAAATTCCTGCCGATTTCCGTCATAATAGTTCTTGACCTCTTCATCGGAAACCAGTCCGGCAGGATTGACTCTAATAAACTTGACATTTACCTGCTCTTCCAATTTATAGCTATCCCGGTTCTTCTCGAAATAGGCTTTTGCTTCCGCATCATCAACTTCAACAGTTGAGAGGTAGTCGTCGTACTTAAATTCAATAAATTTGACTTTCGCCTTGTCAGCTTCAAGTTGATATGCCTGTTCAACTTCTGTATCGGTCACCAACTCCAGGGCATGGATGCTATCCTGGAAGGCACGGGTACTGAGTTGCTGACGTATATTTTCGGTGTAAATATTTGCCATACCAAACTGTTGGTACTGGTTATACAGATCGACTCGACTCGCATCATTTTGAATATAGCGTTTTACCTCAGCGTCCCCAATATTTAGGCTGCCAAATATAGTCTGATTGACCCAACGATCAATTATATCTTTTTGTATCTGCTCCTTATTCGGTGTCCCACCGAATCTCTGGTTTCGCCTTTGAGATTCCATAGCATCGGCAACGGCGTTTTCAAATGTCCCGCGCTTGATTTCCGTGTTGTTAATTCTGAGAACGACTTCTCCCTCGGGATCTTCACCTCCGCCGCGTGTATTGCTATAGAGGAACACTGTCCCGACCAGGAACACGATAGCGATCACCCACATAAAGATTTGCGCAATAAATTTTTCGCGTAGAAAGATAATCATATTTTTTAAAGGTATCTCCTGAATGTCATCCAAGGAACGAATTGGGTCTATTCCGAGCCCCAACTCGGTTTCGGTTAACAGATGTCTATGTTACGAAGCGGTGTTAATATTATACGCGTAAACCGTACAAATGTCAAATTATAGAACTCGCTCCTAACCCAAGTTGTTACCTCCCGATAATAATATAAAAATTTGCTAATTTTTGAAATATGCTATATACTTAATATAGACGAACATCAGAAATACTGCTTGCAAGTCCTGACCAAAACGTAGCACGACCATGATGCAGATACAGAATGTAACAGATTTCAGCCTGAAATATACTTTAGAATCGGGTCAATCGTTTCGATGGAATCGGATAGACAACGCTTACTACGGTGTAGTAGAAGGACGTATCCTTAAAATATTCCAAGAAGGAACAACCTTGCATGTTGAGAATTCTGACGACGAAGATGAGATACACTTCGTTCCATTTCTCCGTCATTATCTTGACATTGAGCGAGATGTGCCGAAGATTCTCACCGAAGTTAACAACGATGCCTATATGCATCGAGCCATTGAAAAACTCTGGGGAATGCGCATTCTGAATCAAGAACTTTGGGAAACAGTCGCATCGTTCATTTTATCGCAAAACAATAATGTCCCTCGGATTCGCGGGATTATTCGTCGGCTATCTGAACGTTTCGGTAAACACTTGACACTCGCCGGATATGTGGATTATAGTTTTCCGAACCCAGATGCACTTGCTGAAGCAACGGAGGAAGAACTTCTTGCGTGCGGTACGGGTTACCGAGCGACCTATCTCCGGAACGCTGCCCAAGCCGTCGTTAGTGGTGAACTTCCTCTTACATTAGTGAAGCAGATGTCGTATCCTGAGGCGAAACAAGCATTAATGTGTCGAGATGGCATCGGTGAAAAGGTCGCTGATTGCATTTGTCTATTTTCGCTTGGACATCTCCCCGCATTGCCGATTGATGTCTGGATAAAGCGGATTTTTGAGACCCTTTATTTCCGACGAAGTGCGACGCATCGTGAAATACGCCACTTCGCAGATAGTTACTTCGGAGACGGTGCTGGTTATGCACAGCAGTATCTCTTTCACTATGTTCATGAATGTCCAAATTGGGCAGATGCCGAACATTTGTCGCTTATTGAATCAACGTGAGTCTTGTCCCTGTAGCAGGGAATTGTAAATTTTCTATATAATCAGGAAAAATAATCTAAACTGCTATCTTAAAATTATAGACGTTCAGAACTACAAAAGATTTAATTTGACTTCTAAGCGGAAACAACATATAATTCGGTCATGTTGACGTATTGATTGGAAGACAACTCACATGATGGAATGAGTTGTTTTGCTTAGGTAGTAACTTAGGTTATAAATGACCTTGGAGGAGACCACAATATGTCTGAATCATTTGAACAAAGTATTGTATCACTTCTGGAAGAACATGTTGAACTCGCAATTTCGACTGTTCAGCAGTTGCGAGCGGATAAACTCGAACTGGAGGCTGAAGTTGCGCGCCTCAACAGTGTGGTACTACAACGCGACACAAAGATTCAAGAACTCGAAACCCATAATAGCGAACTTGAAGAAGAGCTCGATTTAGAACGCTTATCGACTTCTCAAGAACGCTCCGAGGTTAAAGAAAGGCTTGAAGGTTTGATGAATGTCCTCTCTGCATCAAATGAAATAGAGGCACCAGATATAGGTGATGAAATCGCTTTTACGACACAGGATGATGCGCCAGACGAAGCATCACCATCCTCTGGAACTGACTCGGGACACTCTGAGTAAACCAATATAATTAGCACCTTGCGTGTCTTAGTCCTTTCACATTCTTACATTATGAAGCCCTACCGGCGTAAGTTCGCGCTTATTGCGGAACGCCCGGATGTCAAACTGCGTGTTGTCACACCAGCGCGCTGGTATGAAAGTTTTCAAGATATTATCTTTGAACCCGAACCAGACACGCCGTGTGAAGAGTTTCCATGCCCGATCCGATTCTCCGGTTACGGTAGTCGCTTCTACTATCGCCGTGGCGTGAAGCCTCACTTCCGGGATTTCCAGCCGGATATTATCCACTTAGAGGAAGAGGCGTGGAGTCTCAATGCCCTACAAACCGTTCGTTTGAAACGCAAGTATTGTCCAAACAGTCGTTTTATTTTCCGGACATCACTGAGCATATCAACGAAGCAGCGATTCGGGGCACTACCGGTATGGATTGAACGAAGCGTCTTTCGAGAAACAGATAGAGCGTTTCCACTGAGTGAAAACGCTGGCAGAATTCTGACCGAACGCGGCTATACAGGAAATCAGACTCCATTCCCAAATGGCGTTGATGTACGCCACTTCTATAAAATAGATGCCAGCGAACTGAGAAATTCACTCGGACTTAGCGATTGTTTTGTGGTTGGTTATGTCGGCAGACTGCTTCAGATGAAGGGCATAGATACACTCCTTGAAGCCATAGCGGGTCTTGCAAGCCGCGATACTACGTACACCTATAAACTTTTAATTCTCGGGCAAGGCGAAGATAAACCGGATTTCCAAAAAAGTGCTGAAACTCTCGGTATTTCAGAAAATATTGTGTGGATAGATGCAGTACCACCGGAAGAGGTAGCCGCCTACATTAATTGTATGGACACACTCGTCTTGCCTTCCCGGACGACCGCGGGATGGGTAGAATTCTTTGGCAGAGTGCTTATAGAAGGAATGGCATGCGAAGTACCAGTCATTGGTTCAGATTCTGGTGAAATTCCACACGTGATTGACGATGCCGGGCTCGTCTTTCCTGAAGCCGATTCAAAGGCTTTAGCGGAACGGATTCATCAGATCGCACACGATGCACACCTCCGGAAGGATCTGGTTACGCGTGGGCTTGAGCGTATCGAAATTTTTACGTGGGAGACGATTGCGGAACGGACATATCAAGTATATCAAGAACTGCTTGCGGAGGGTAAAGAAAAATAAAGATGCTCCCGACTGGACTCGAACCAGCATGCCAATTAAGGCACAGGCCCTCAACCTGCTGTGTATACCAAATTCCACCACAGGAGCATTGTGATTAATTATACTTTATTCAGATAGTAATGTCAAATTTTTTAAGATTTCTAAGAATCTTCAGTTGTTGTGAGCATGGTCGCCTTGGATAAGAAATATGAACACTTCCACATCAGAAACCCTTGAAGCACATTTATCGGATACACTTGCAGGCGAAGTGCGTTTTGATCTATATTCTAAAGCACTCTATAGTACAGACGCAAGCCTTTATCAAATACAACCCATAGGTGTCGTAATTCCGAGAGACCGCCAAGACGTTATCAAGACGGTACAAATTGCGTCAGAACACAACGTCCCAATTCTTCCACGCGGTGGTGGGACGAGCCTCGCCGGGCAGAGCGTTGGTGAGGCAATCGTGTTAGATATGTCCAAATACATGAACGAACTGCTTGAGGTAGATGTCTCTGAACGCTGGGCACGCGTGCAACCTGGTATCGTCTTAGACGAGTTGAACCATAAATTAAAGCCGCACGGTTTAATGTACGCTCCGGATGTTGCCACAAGTAGTCGAGCGAATGTCGGCGGCACTATCGGAAACAATTCCGCAGGTTCGCATTCACTCATTTACGGTAAAACCATCGATCACGTCATGTCGCTTGACTTAGTGCTTTCCAATGCCGACGAAATCACAGCATTCCCTATTTCACCAAAAGAATTAGAAAGTAAAAAACACGGAAAGACATTAGAGGCAAATATCTATCGCGAACTTTGTCGTATTTGCGAGGACAACGCAGCAGAAATTCGTAAACGTTATCCGCGTATCCTGCGTCGCGTCGCAGGCTATAATCTTGATGAGTTTGTTACAGATGCCGGTTCAAAAGAGGTCACACCGTATCGTCGTGACGGATGCGATGAAAACCACCCATTTAGTCTGGCGAAAATTCTCGTCGGTTCTGAGGGAACACTCGCGACAACTGTTGAAGCAATAGTTAATCTCGTTCCGATTCCGAAACTGACCGCGCTGTGTGTTGTCCACTTTGAATCCCTCATCGCGTCCATGGAAGCGATGCAACCGATCTTAGAATGTAATCCAACCGCTGTAGAACTGATAGATAAAACGATCCTTGATATGGCGCGAGGTTCATTAGAGTTTTCACGGCTTACGACCTTCATAGAAGGCGAGCCTGCTGCGCTCCTTGCCGTCGAATTCTACGGTGAAACACAAGCCGAATTGGAATCACAGTTGGACCGACTTGAAAAAACATTGAAAAGTGCGGGGTTCGGTTACGCATTTATACGCTGTTTCACTGCCGAAGAGAAAACTCGCGTCTGGGAAACCCGAAAAGCCGGACTCGGCTTGTTGATGGGGATGAAAGGCGATGCTAAACCCGTCGGCTTTGTTGAAGATGCCGCTGTACCCATAGAGCATTTACCGGAATACGTCCGGAGATTTGACGAGATCGTCACAGCACACGACACGACTGCTGCCTACTATGCACACGCGAGCGTCGGTCTATTGCACAACCGCCCCATCGTTAACCTCAAATCCGAAACTGATATTCAAAAGATGCATGACATCGCGCGCGAAGTCCGGGATTTGCTCATGGAATTGGACGGGGCAATGAGTGGAGAACACGGCGACGGGCTCGTCCGAAGTGAATGGATAGAGAGCATGTTCGGGTCTCAAATATATCAAGCACTGACTGAGGTAAAAAAAGCATTTGACCCGAACGGTATCATGAATCCGGGCAAAATTGTCAATGCCCCGCCGATGACAGAAAACCTCCGTTTCGGTGCAGACTACAATACAGTTAAAATTGATACCTACTTCGATTTCTCGAGCCAAGACGGGTTTGGTAGAGCCATTGAGATGTGCAACGGGGTCGGCGCATGCAGGAAGACTTTGACAGGCACTATGTGTCCATCTTTTATAGGCACCCGTGAAGAAGAACACTCAACGCGTGGGCGAGCAAATGCGCTCCGCTCCATTATTTCAGGTGCGCTACCCCACACGGAATTCACGGATGAACGACTACAAGAGGTACTGGATTTATGTCTTGGATGTAAAGCCTGCAAAGCGGAATGTCCATCTAATGTAGACATGGCAAAAATTAAATATGAGGTCATGGCACATTACCACAAAGCAAACGGCTTACCCTTGCATCGGCGATTGTTCGGTGAAATCGGTGCGCTCGCGCCCCTCGGTTCAATGTTTTCCCCTTTCTCTAACTGGACAGTTAACAACGGATTTTCCAAATGGTTCGCTGAGAAATTAATCGGTGTCGACCGGCGACGCGATATGCCTACTTTTGTGCGTCCTACTTATGAACAGTGGTTCCGAAAAAGACGGGACCGACGGACCTCAGATAAAAAGGTTGTCCTCTTTTCAGATACCTTCATGAACTATAGCGAGCCTTCTATCGGTATGGCTGCAGTAGAGTTACTGGAAGCGTGTGGATTTGAAGTGCTACTCCCTAAGAAGCGGTGTTGCGGCCGTCCACTCATCTCAGAAGGGATGCTTGACCGAGCGATTGAGAATGCGACTTATAACATTGACGCGCTTCGCTGTTACGCTGACGAAGGGATTCCGATTATTGGATGTGAACCGAGCTGTACCTCTGCAATTACTGATGATTATGTTGAGTTGATCGGCACACGAGACGCTAAACGGGTTGCTGAAGTAACTTGTTCGTTTGAAGAATTCTTTATACAACTCAAGGAAAACGGCGAATTGCCCTTAGAATTCTCGCTGGAACCACGAGATATATTGCTCCACGGACATTGCCATCAGCGGGCACTTGTCGGTATCCAACCGACTACAAAGATGCTAAGTCTACCGGCAGAATACAATGTCACAGTGATCGATTCGAGTTGCTGCGGTATGGCTGGCGCGTTCGGGTATGAAAAGGCACATTATGATATCTCTATGAAGATTGGTGAGTTACGGCTTTTTGATGCTGTGCGCGAAAAACCGCCCGATAGTTTCACACTTAGTGCTGCAGGCTTTTCCTGCAGACATCAACTTGAACATGGAACAGGTGTGCAACCGAAGCATCCGGTTGAGGTATTACGCGAAGCAGTGACGCAAGCTTAGAGTAGGACTTACGCAGCATCTTTTGCTGGCGAGGTTTAAAACCTCGCCAGCGGCACAAGATTAGCAGTTACATGCGGAGGAAGAGATATGCCTAAAATCTATCAACCGCTTGACGATTTTAAGGTCGTCGAATTGCCAGAAAAACAGTTGCCTTTTTGGAAGATCGCGGGGCCCGGAGCTATCTTGGTCGGTTTATCTATCGGCGCGGGTGAAAGTGTAATTTGGCCCCTTATCGCTGCTGAGTATGGCGGGAACATGATCTGGGCGGCAGCCCTCGGTGTGTTCCTCCAACTGTGGATTAACTTTGAGGTAGGACGCTGGACAATCGCGACAGGCGAAACAGTGTATACAGGGTACAGTCGTATTTGGCGCGGTTTCGCACCTTTGTTCATTCTACTTACAATAGTCGGATGGATAGCACCAGGATGGGCACGCACATCAGGTCTCGCGCTCAAAGCACTTGTGCTTGGACCCGGCGGTTGGGGCTCTGACACCGTTTGGACAATAGTGACATTTGCGGGGGTCGCGCTTATCCTTTTCGGACCGAAGATGGTCTATACCTCTGTCGAACGGACAGTTGAGTTACTCGTCGCCATCGTAACGATTGGGTTGATTCTTGTCGTTATCGCTATCGGTTCAATGGACACATGGAAAGAACTCGGCGCGGGTTTGATAAACGTCGGTTACAAAGATCCAAACATGTCCGTGAAACAGTTATTTATCGCTTTAGTGTTTGCCGGAGCAGGCGGCACAGCCAACCTTTTCTATACTTTCTATTTGCGTGATAAAAATATCGGCATGGGGGCACAGTTGCCGGGCTTACAAAATCCGCTTCGCGGTAGGACCGAGAAAGTCCCCGCAACCGGGTTTCTTTTTGAGGCTACGGAGGAAAATCGGAAACGCTTCACAGTATGGTGGCAGTATGTGAAAAAAGACCAGATACTTTTCTTCTGGGCACTCAACACACTCACGATTCTGCTCTTCATTTTCGGCGCGCTCGCGGTTTTACATCCCCAAGGGATTGTCCCTGAACGCGGCAAACTTATTTACGATGAAGCCCGGATATTAGGTGAACTCTGGGGCGCGGCGGGACAGAAGATTTTCTTATTGGTCGGTGTTGCCACACTTTTCGGAACACAACTTGCGCTGGTTGACGGCGTATCACGCTCCATTTCTGATATTATCTATACCAACTTCCGAGGCGCGCAAAAGCGGGATCTGAGTTGGTGGTACCTTCTCATCGCAGGTATCTGGATCGTCGGTGGGTGTGTCATCACCTTCGTAATGGAGCAATTAAACGTCAGTGAATTGGGATTTCTCTTTAATGCGGCGTACATGGGCGGGTTCGCTATGGCGATTTATGTCCCACTTACGCTTTACATGAACTACCGCTTTCTGCCTGATTTCGCCAAACCGAAACGGCTCTCTACGATCATGATGCTGCTTGCTTCGTGTGTTTATATGGGGTTCGCGATTTCAAGCATCATCTGGGAAGTTAAACAATTGATTGGAGGTTAGAATGGATTTGAAGGCGCGAAAATCCTTTTTTGAAAAAGAAGGGTATCTTATCGTTGAAGAATTGCTATCGTCGGAAGAGGTTGAGGCGTGCCAAACGGAGATTCACCGGCTGCATCAGTTCGCTGCCGGACAGGAATCCGATGAAGAAAAAGAACGGGCAGAGGTTGCCCGCCGTCACGTACAACGTGAACCGTTTGCTAAAGACAAAATACAAGGAAACGATCTACCGGTGCTACGGAAAGCAGAAAATACACGGCAGTATTCCGACGTATTTCGGAACCTTGCACAGCACCCGAAACTTATCTCGGTTGTCCAAGAACTCACTGGATCCGAGGATCTATTGCTTTTTAGAAGCACGCTGATGTTCAAACCGGCGTTTCACGGCTCCTCACATGGACTACATCAAGACTCGGCATATTGGCCGATGGAACCGCCGAACCTTGTTACTGTGAGTATCGCGCTCAACGACGCTACGCCGGAAAACGGTTGTTTCAAGGTCGTGCCGAAAAGCCACCTATGGGGTATGCAGTCTTGGGGACACATTGCCCGTGAGCAGGATGAGGAACTTACTGATCAGAAAGAGGTTGCAAAACAACAGATGGATGTGCCACTTTCAGGGGGTAGTGCTCTGTTTTTTCACAGCCTGATGGTGCACGGTTCCGGGCCCAATACCACGCCAAACCCTCGGAATACAGCACTGTATGCCTACTTCTCGCCGCGAGTCAGGTATGTTCCGAGAGATGGGAAGCCGGGTGAAAAAACGTTTCCTGTCGTTGCTGGGCTCGGTGGAAAAACGGAACTGACACTCATTGCCGAGGCTTAGGAATGAAATTACCACATTTCTCTAACCAACCCCTTGGCTCCCAAAGTATTTTCAAGCAAAATTAGCGGTTTTTATGGATATAATTTGATTTTTTCCTCAAAGTATCCTATGATTCTTAGTTAGATATAGAATTTTTATTTTTTGTTTGACTAAAAATCAGATTCGACTTATCATAACTGAATAAGTGTGTCAATTGCGCCGCAAGGCGCAGTGTAAAGCGGATATCAAACATTCGCTCCACAGGTTAACGGTTAACTACGGTTTATTCTCAAATTCACGTGGATATAAACTATGAACGAGATTACCAAAATCCCTTCAGAAGAAAAAGAGGGGCCCATGCCTGTCGTTAGAAAGCCGGACACCGGGAAAATAGAATTAGTCACGCCTAAACCGCTTGTTGCATACGATGAACAGGCAGCCAAGCCCCGTAAAAAGGGGCGCTTTGGAAAGTTGGGAGGGCAGACGACCCCATCTCGTGAACAACTCGTCCAGTTACTTCTGGAAAATATTAAGGCGTTTTCGGACCCCGAAGCCGAGTTACTCAGCGCAATTTTTGAGATGCAAACGCTGACAGCACAGGAAGTGATGTTGCCATTATCAGAAACAGCCGCCCTGATAGTCGGGTCATCGTCCTCCGAAGTTCTCACACTTTGTCGCACCTCCAATTATCATTATATCCCTATTTATAATGCGCGCGTTGACCAATTGCTCGGAGTCATTGATGCAATGGAGGTAGTTACAAGCGAACTCGACGACGACGATTTATCGTCATTCGTGAGGGATGTGAATTATGTCCCTGCCCTGAAACCTGCTATAGATTTATTGGGTGAACTGCGACAATCTGAGATACCGATCGCGATTGTGGTTAACGAGCACGGCAGTTGTGTCGGGATCGTAGAGTTGATAGATATCTTAGAGCGGATTATAGGCAAAGTCGAGGCGAATCGCAGACGGACTACACCTCACATCGAAAAACTTGGCGCAAGCGACTGGCGTATCGATGCCCGCATGTTAATTGCTGATGTTAACAAAGTCTTAGACATCCGAATCCCGACAGATCAGTGTGATACAATTGGCGGCTTTGTCCTGATGTTGCTCGGACACTTACCGCAAAAAGGTGAAAAAATTGTGTATGAAGACGTTGAATTTAATATAGAGGCAGCTTTCAAGTACGGAATATCCCAAATTCGAGCCACGAAAAAAACGTAAAAAAGGTTAAGTGAGTCAATTGAAACGTCCGCGCCGTTACATTTTCAAGAGAACCCGCGTCCGAATGTTGATCGTGTGGTATCTCATCCTGCTTGGTGCCATCATCATCCTCATCTGGAAAATGCCGGCGATCGTTTCGCGCATGTAAAACCCTTCGTTCAAAGATAGGTATCTATAAGTCTCCAACTCTTGTAAGCAAACGCTCATGTTTTGCATAAGCTTTATTGGAAAGGAGAATCTGTTATAATGTATACGCTTATTATCATGTCAACTGATAAAAATTCTGTTCGCCAGCACGCGATCGGTCGCGGTCATCTATTGCTGCTATCCTGCGTTATCCTTGGTCTACTCTTTGCGGTAATTGGCGGCTTCAGCTATGGTCTCTCCGAAAAACGGCAGAGAATCAGTACTGAAAACGAATTACAGACGCGCATGGAGAAAGAAATTGAACAATTAACGCAGGCAAAACACCAAGTAGAATCGGAACTTGCTGCCGTTAATGAGGAGATGAACGACATTCGGCAGATAGCAAAAAAGATCCAGGAGGCTTTAGGGATCCTCGGGCAAGGCGGCGATCTTAATATTACTGAATCCCTCGGAGAATCCGCGTCTCAACAGATGGATATATCAGCGTCCACTGATACTCCACCTGATACCCACGAGCAGCAGGAACTGACACCCAGTATCCTGAAAGAGGAGTTGCAGGCTCTCTATAGCTATATCAATGCATATCAAAAACAACTTTTAGGCTATCCTTTGATTCTCCCAGTGAAACTTCAACAGGAAAACGGGGAACAATACGCTTTTTGGTATTCCTCTCAGTTCGGATGGCGGAACCATCCGGTAACGAAAAACCGTGAATTTCACCAAGGGTTGGATATTAAAACCCGCGCCGGCGTTCCTGTGATCGCTGCCGCGGATGGCACAGTTGTACAGGTTGGAAAGAGTGGTTATTTGGGAAATACAATTGAGATTACCCATGAAGTATCCGGGTATAAAACTTTGTACGCGCATTTGCAAGGCTACGCTGAGGGGCTCAAAGTTAATCAAGAAGTGGTACGTGGTCAGATTATTGGCTACGTCGGAAATACTGGCCGTAGCACCGGTGCGCATCTCCACTACGGCATTTATGATATCGAAAAAGAGAAGTGGGTGAACCCGTCCCTGTTCATCTTTCATCAAGAACCAACGCTCTCACCGTAACTACTTATTACTAAACATACCGCAAAAGGAGTATCAAAAAATGTCCGATTTTAAGCCCGTGGTACTGGCAACAATATTATCTCTTTTAGTACTACCCCTGCTCTCATTCGCGCAAGATGAACTCATCATTATCTCCCCACATCCAGAGGGCATTGAAACAGAGTTTGGCAAAAATTTTGAGAAGTGGTACGAAAAACAGACAGGTAGAACCGTCAAAACCGATTGGCGAGATGTAGGGGGAACCTCTTCTAACTATCGGTTCATTGAATCGGAATTTAAACGCGTGCCGGACGGCATTGGTATCGATATTTTCTTTGGTGGCGGCACAGATAACTACCTTCGACTTTCAAATATGGGATGGCTCCACGCTTACGAGTTGCCCGGAACGCAACTTGAGCAGATAGCGCAATCGTTCCACGGGATTCCGCTCTATGATGCCGAATATCAGTGGTATGGCGCAGCGTTATCGAATTTCGGTATCATGTACAATGAAGAACTTCGGGAACTGTTGAAACTCCCGAAAGCGACAGCATGGCAAGACTTGGGGAACTTGGAATTGCTCGGTAAAATTGGTGCAGCCGATCCGAGAGAGAGCGGTTCTGCACACATGATATATGAGATTATCCTTCAAACCGTCGGATGGGAAGATGGGTTTGCACTTTTAACAAAAATTGGGGGGAATGTTCGCGGTTTCTCTGCGGGTGCCAATGCTATCCCAACAGATGTTGTCGCGGGACAAGTCATTTATGGGCTCGCCATTGATTTTTATGCCTATGGTCAGATCGCCGTCGTCGGTGCAGATAAGATTAAATACGTCGTCCCCGCAGAGGGCACAGTCGTTACGGCTGATCCCATTGCTATCCTTAAAGGGGCTCCGAACTTGCCGGTCGCGCAAAAATTTCTTGAGTTCGTTTTATCGGAAAACGCACAAAAACTCTGGATGCTCCGAGACACCGATCCAGAGGGACCTGAATGGAAAGGCGGTTTAAACCGCGCAAGCGTGCTGCCAGCACTCTATGATAAACTCGGCGAAAGATGCATCGTTCCAAACCCGTTTGCTATGGAAGTATCTCCATTCCAATACGACTCAGATAAAGGCAGTATCCGATGGGATCTCGTCAACGAGCTCTTCGGGGTTCTGATTATCACTTCGCATAAGGATCTCGTCAACGCGTGGAAAGCCATTCGGAAGTGTAAGGATCCCGCAAAACGGGAAGCGGCAATTGCAGCTTTAACGAAGATGCCGATAACCGAAGAAGCGGCGATGGAACTCGCAAAGGGTGCTTGGAAAGATTCAATAGTCCGCAACGAAAAAATCAAGGAATGGGGACAATTCGCTAAAGAGAAATTCAAAGAGGCACGGGATCTGGCAAAATAGTCTCGTTTATAATACTGAGGTCTGATTCGGATTGGCGGGGATGCAAACCCCGCCAGCGAAAGAGGCATTTGCGAAACTATGCCCCGGAAATGGCATCAAATGCACCGCCCCTAATGAGGGTGTCAATAACTTGTCCATCCACATCGTCTACCCGCGTCCCGAAATCTTCTAACGAGTCAAACGCGCCATCAGATGTTCTCTTTGCTAAAATCTGATCTATCAATTCATTCGACATTCCTTTTACAGTGACAAACCCAGAACGGATGGCATTGCCTTCCACCGTATAGCCTTTCTCACTACTGTTCACATTCAACGGAAGCAGGTTAATTTCTACACCCAGAAAATCAGCGAGTTTTCTACACTCTTCTCGGTATCGGGCAATTTTCATTGAATCGCCCGACTCGCCGGTCATCATTGCCGCCATGAACTCGTGCGGATAGTGGGTTTTCAGGTACGCCATACGGTACGCTAACATCGAGTAAGCGACCGTATGTGACTTGTTAAAGGCATAGCTACCGGCAGGTTCGAGCCAGTCAAATATCGCTTCAGCTTCGCCTTTAGCGCGCCCTTTTTTCATTGCACCTTCAACGAATTTCTCACGCTGTTCTTTGAGCAGTATTTGGTCCTTTTTGCCCATCGCGCTGCGCAATATATCCGCCTCAGCGAGTGTAAAGCCAGCCACATCGTGTGCGATCTGCATCACCTGTTCCTGATAGATGCATACACCGTACGTGCCTTTGAGTACATCCTTAACCGACGGGTGGATATACGATTCTACGGGTTGTAGCCCATTCTTCCGATCTATGTACCGTTGCATGTCCCCATTTTCTATCGGACCCGGGCGATAGAGTGCGGGAATAGCGGAGAATTCTTCAAAGTTATCTGGTTTGAGTTCGGTAACAACCCGATACATACCAGAAGAGCCTTCTAACTGGAACAAACCCGCGATAAATCCATTGTTGACCAGTGAATAGGTCTTCTTGTCGTCAAACGGGATATCCTCTAACTTGATCTCAACCCCGTGGTTCGCCTTAATCATTTGAAGGCAGTCGTATGTCTCACTAAGACTCCGTAAACCGAGGGAATCGAATTTGATGATACCGACATCTTCAACGATTTTTCCTTCAAACTGCGTTGCCACTTGATCGTGTTTATCCTTGAACAACGGGACGTAATTTGTTAACGGTCCCTCCGTGACGACAATCGCAGAGGCATGACAGGAGACGTGCCGTTTCATACCCTCCACCGCTTTGCTAATCTCAATCAATTCCCGATTCTCAGGGAGTTCCGCAAGTGTCTGGAATTCAGGCACTTTTTCCAAGACCTCATCTAACGTGATTCCGGGGAAAGACGGAATTAACTGTGTCAACTTTTCGACTTTTTCAAGCGGCACTTCAAGGGCGCGTCCCACATCTTTGATAGCGGCTTTCGCACCCAAAGTAGCAAAAGTAGCAACTTTGCCGACAGAATCCGCACCGTATTTTTTCGTTAAGTACGCAATTACAGATTCACGGGCGCGGTCGGCGAAATCGATATCAATATCGGGTGGCGCGAGACGTTCAAGGTTCAGGAACCGCTCAAACATACAACCGTGATCCATCGGATTGAAACCAATCACATCAAGGGCATACAGCACCAGACTACTGGCGGCGGAACCGCGGGCTGATAGTGGGTATCCCTGTTTGTGCGCATAGTTGACATAATCTTCGACAATCAGGAAATAGTTGGCGTATCCTGACTGTTTGATTATATCCAGTTCATAATCAATCCGCTGTTGGATCGGTTCGGAGAGTTCACCATACTTTTTACGTAAGCCTTGATAACACAGTTCTCTGAGATAACTGTCGTGTGTGTGCCCTTCGGGGATTTCAAACTTCGGCATTGAGTCTTGTCGATAGTCGAGTCTAAGGTTGCACCGGTTCGCAATTTCAAGCGTGTTGGTAATGGCTTCCGGTGGATAATCCTTAAGTGCCTCGCGCATTTCGTCAGCATTTTTAAAGTAGAAGTGGTTGTCAAACCGGGGACGCTCTTGGTCGTTGACAGTCCTTTTTGTCTGAATACAGAGAAGGACATCGTGCATCTCGTGGTCGGATTTGTGGAGATAGTGGCAATCGTTTGTCCCAACAAGCGGAAGATTGAATTCTTTCGCCAACTCCACCATCACTGGGTACGCCTGAAGTTCCTTGTCAATGTAGTGATTCTGTATCTCAACGTAGAGGTTGTGTTTCCCCATTATCTCCATCAGCGTTTTGAAGTTTTGAACGGCTTCGTCTCGCCGATTTGCGCAGAGGAGTTGCGGCACTTGTGCTTGGATACACCCCGTCAACGCGATGATCCCTTCACGGTGTTCACGCAAGGTTTCCATGTCAATGCGCGGCCTGCGATTCAAGCCTTCCGTATATCCGAGCGATACCAATTCCAAAAGATTTTGGTAACCCGTTGCATCCTCGGCGAGCAATGTGAGATGATAAGGACCGTTCTGGTTCTGTGCACGGGTCTTGCGGCTATCAGGTGCGACATACACCTCACAACCGATGACCGGGTTGACGCCTGCCTCTGTTGCCTTGTTGTAGAGTTCCCATGCCCCGAACATGTTGCCGTGATCGGTGAGTGCGACAGCAGGAACGCTATTTTCGACTGCCCAATCCACCATCTCTGGAATACGACACGCACCGTCAAGCATGCTATATTCGCTATGGTTGTGTAGATGCACAAATTCGGAACCGGTTTTAGAAGGAATATAGGTACCGCCTTCAGGCGAGGTGCCATCCTGCCGAGTGGAGAGTGGTGTGGTAGGTTCGCTTTGTGTCTCAATCCCCGTCGCAAGGATCGTCGCATCAACCTTATCTTCATCAGGATCATCGTCCCTATAGACCAATCCAAAGATAATCTGCGCTTCAGGCGAGGCATCTTTGATGACCTCCATCGCCTCATTCAATTCATGCATCATGAAATCCGACGGGGCACTGATGTTGACAATCAACCCAGGAGCATTTTCCATTTTTTCCCCATCTAAGAGTGGAGAGGCGACAGCACTTTCTGCAGCGACCCGCGCCCGATTTTCACCACTTGCTCGTCCTGTGCCCATGAACACCGTGCCAGCATCCTGCATGATGCTTGCTACATCGGCGAAGTCAAGGCTAATTTCGCCTGACTCTGTGATAATATCGGCGACACTTTTAACGGCGAGTAGCACAGTCTCGTCGCTCATACGGAACGCTTCACTCGGTGAGGGTTCTACATCGACAGTATCGAGAAGCCGCTGATTCGGCACGACAATAACGGCATCTGTGTTCCCTTGAAGTTCATAGCGTCCGTATTCTGCCTGTTCGGCGCGGCGTTGTCCCTCAAAATCAAACGGACGTGTCACAACACCTATTGTCAAAGCCCCGTGTTCTTGCGCAAGAGCAGCAATCAGGGGCGCAGCACCTGTCCCCGTTCCACCGCCCATACCAGCCGCAACGAAAACAAGGCTTGCGTCTGCAATGGCGGCATTGAGGCTTTCCAAATCTTCTTCAGCTGCCCTTCTACCGATCTCTGGATTCGCATCTGCGCCAAATCCTTGTGTGGTTTCAGCACCGATCTGCACCTGTGTTGCACCATCACATGTGCGGAGTGCTTCTAAATCCGTATTTACAGCGTAAAATTCCACGCCTTCCAAACCGGATGCGATCATCCACTTGATAATGTTGCCACCCGCGTCGCCTACACCGAAGATCTTAATTACCTTCTGTGATGTCTTGGATGCTTCTTTTTCACGCGCCATAGTTGTTTCCCTCTTAATTTCTTCAACGCCAAACTCTTCACGCAAAAGCCCTCGAATTTGGCTGAGCCTCGTCTTGACGGTACCGACCGCTAAGCCGAGTTCCTCTGCAATTTCCTTGACAGTCCATAACTCTAAGTAGTACAGCACCGCAACGGTGCGGACCCGCTCCGGTAGTTGATGCACCGCCTCCGTCACAGCCGTTCGAAGTTCCATCTCTCGAAAACGGGCAAGCACATCCCGATCAATCGTCTCAGCGAGTTTCTCCGCGCTCTGGAGGATTTCGCCTCTGGTATGCGACTTGGCAGCGTAGTATCTTCTGCAAGTCGTCCAGGCTATCTTTCGGAGCCAGGCCCCGAAACTACTGACTTCGCGTAAGCCGCCGATGTTTTCCCAGACGGCGACCCAAATATCTTGAAAGATCTCTTCGGCATCGCGGGTTTGGCGAGAGTAGAAAACAACGAGTTGCCAAATTCGGGAACTATGGCGGGCTGCGAGTTGGGCGAATGCCGCCTCATCCCCGTCCTGCACGCGTCGAATGAGTTCTTCGTCTGTCAGGTCTGTGTAAGTTGATGAATCGTATTGCATAAACAAATTCCCAATTAGATTTGCCAATTAGACTGTAGTTATAAGAGGGGATTTTTGAGGGAAAGGGTTTAAAAAATAAAGAAATAAGAAAAAGTACTGAATGGATAACCAGGGAATGTTGGGATTTAGAAGAGCAAGTGTTGCCCCTCGACTATTAAGGTGCCAGCACTTGTTCCTTCTTTTCTATTGGCTTTATCTCAATCGTATTGGAGGAAAATGAAATATTAATATCAAAGTGTTCCAAGAAATTGTATCCTAATACTCCTAAAACATCTAAGTCAAGCGGAAGGTCACAACACCAAACTTTAATATTCTCACGACTCTCACCTATAGCAGTTAATTTGCTTACGTGGATTACTTTTACTTTTTTTGTTCCGCTACCAGTAATAATTTCAATTTCCTCACAATTCTCGGAAAGGTCATAACCTAAAGCTTTAGCAACATACGTTGGTATAGATGTAACAGAAGCTCCAGTATCCAATGCCACTAAAACATTCGTATGGGAAGTTAAATCCATACTGCTTACCAGCAAGTTTAGTTTTATAGATGAACCATTGCCATCAAAACGCGTACGTCCCATTAGAGTAAGTAAGCCATCCCTTCTGGAAGTTTTCCAGTATACCGTATTGCGGATTCACCCTTATGATTTGTAAGGGCTTTATAAACCTCATCTTTGGATGGGCTGTTCACTAATACAACACCTGATATTAACTCAGTATTTTCGCTGATCTCACAATCAGTAATAAACAACCACTGATCGGGATATTTCAGTATCATTTCTTCTATGGACATTCGTTCTTGTTCCATGACAAATCTCCAATTTGGTTAATTTTGATGTAATTGTAATTTTTTCACATATTTTACCAAGCGTTTTCACAAAATTTGTATAAGAATATTATCACAAAAATGACGCTTCGTCAAGAAAAACAGGCAATGTAAAAAGGTATTCAAGTTGGGGGGTAGAACAATCGTCAGGAATTCGCGCTATCGTCGCCGAGATGCCATGTCAAAACCGACAGCTGCAACAAGCACCACGCCTTTAATAATATCTTGCCATGAGGCATCCATATTTGCCATGCTCATCCCATTGTTGAGGCTCTCCATCACGAACGCGCCTAAAATTGCACCGAAGATGCTCCCGCGTCCACCCATTAAACTCGCACCGCCAATAACACACGCAGCGATGGCATCTAATTCCAGCAAGCGTCCTGCTTCCGGACTGGCACTCCCAACACGTGCTGTCATAACGACCCCCGCGATTGCCATCAACGCGCCCATCGTTGCAAACACGCGCAACGTAATGCTCCGGACGTTGACCCCAGAGAGGTACGCCGCTTCCGCATTGCCACCGACTGCGTAGACGTAACGTCCGAAACGCGTGTGGTTCGCGATGAAATGGAACACGAACGCTAATCCGAAAAGGATGCACACCGGAAACGGAACCCCTTTGTGAGCGTTCATCACGGCGACGAATGCAACAATCAGTGCCGATACACCGATTATCTTAAATAAAAGCATCGGTAGAGACGACTGTTCGAAGTTTCCGTATTGTAACTGTGCGGTGCGCTGTCGGTAAAAGCGGAACCCACTGATGCCAACACCGGCAACCATAAGCCCCCATCCGAATGTCGGTGAAAGGTAAGCGTTGCCGATCGCTTTCAGCCAATTGTCTGGGAGCAGAATAGTCTCGCCTTTGGTAAACGCCAGCATCAAGCCGCGATACGCCAAAAAGCCGCCCAGTGTGACGATAAACGCCGGGATTCGCTGATATGCGACGAGGTAACCCTGCATCAGTCCCATCAGGATACCGATGCAAATAACGATGAAAAGTGTAACGAGAATCGGTTGCCCCCACCACACGTGCACAATCGCTGCAATTGCACCGAGTAACCCGGCACCGTAGCCAACCGACAGGTCAATGTTGGCAGAGACAATAACCAAGGTCATGCCGACAGCGAGAATGGCTGTGACGGCGGCTTGGCGGGAAAGATTAGAGAGATTCCGAGTGCTGAGAAAGGTGCCGTTGGTCAGCAATGTGAAAATTATCCAGACACAGACGAGCGCAAGCACCATCGCATACATACGGAGATTCAGATTTTTTAACAATTGGGTTTCCGCTCCGATTTTTCCGATCGGATTTTCGATTCCTATTCCCCCCTGATAAGGGGGGTTAGGGGGTTGGTTTCGGAGAGTGTCTACTTATTTTTTGGTTTTACTATAAATCATGTACCCATTAAAAGATTGAAATTCTGGGTTGTAATTTCACCGATTGTTTCTATGGAGGTGTTGCGGAGTTCTGCGATTTTTTCTGCTACCGCGCGGACATAAGCCGGTTCATTCCGCTTGCCGCGTCGGAACTGTGGAGTGAGCCATGGGCAATCGGTTTCTATCAACAGTCGATCCTCAGGTACCTCTTGCGCAACGACTTGGATATCCTTGGCATTCGGATAAGTCACAATACCACCGATACCGATATGGAATCCGATCGCAAGGCTTCTATGCATCAACGCCACATCGCCAGTAAAGCAGTGCAGCACGCCTTGGATTTTCCCCTGTCGCGCTTCTAAGATCGGCAGGATATCCGTGTAGGCATCCCGGTTGTGAATGATAATCGGCATCTGCAATTCTTCGGCGAGGTCCAACTGCTGTTCAAACGCCGTTTTCTGCACAGGACGCGGTGAAAGGTTGCGGTAGTAATCCAATCCCATTTCGCCAAGCGCAATCACCTTCGGGTGTGCGGCGAGTTCGCGAAAGGTTTCTATCACATCCGGGGTCAGATCCTTTGCGTCGTGCGGATGCATCCCGACAGTGGCATAGATATGCGTATGTTCCTCCGCAAGTTCCACCGCGCCGAGACTGGTTTCCATATCAAACCCTATGACGAGGATGTTGGTAACAGTGGCTTCGTGTGCACGTTTCAGCACTGCGTCTCGATCGCGATTGAATTGGGAGAGCTGAATATGTGCGTGTGAGTCAATAAACATTTCGGTCGCTAATTCCGGTAGATGCGGTTTGGAACCGCACTGGATTTGAAAGGGAGGCTAACAAAAAATCACATTAGCGGCGTTCGGATAACAGTTTCAAGCGTATGTGCCCGGGGTGGCTGCGTTACGAGAAACAGAATCAAGCCCGCCACATCCTCTGGAAGCGTCAGATGTTCAATCACATCGTCCGGATGGTTATCACGGCGCATCTTGGTGTCCACAGGACCGGGACAGACTACCGAGGCTTTCACACCGTGGGGTCTCCCCTCGTTGTTCGTCGTCTCCGTAAAACCAATGACGGCAAATTTGGAGGCACAGTACGCGCCACCATTGACATGTCCAAATTTGCCAGAAACCGAGGAGACGTTAACGATATGCCCATACTCCTGCTCGCACATCTGGCTGAAAACGGCTTGTGTGCCGAGAAACACACCTTTCAGGTTGACCGCCATTGTCAAATCCCAGTCCTCTTCCCGGATTTGCGGAATCGGGTTGTGGATCGCCACGCCTGCGTTGTTAACGAGGATGTCCACCTTGCCGAAGGTGTCAAGCGTCCGAGCAACCATGGCATCAACATCAGACTTCAACTGAATATCGGTTTTAATAGCGAGTGCGCGCCTGCCGAGTTGCGTAACCTCTTCAGCGACGGCGTTTATTTCCGTATCCGTCCGTGCAGCGAGAACGATGTCTGCGCCTTCTTTGGCAAATGCTAAGGCGGTTGAGCGACCGATCCCACGTCCGCCACCGGTGATAATCGCAATACGGTTTTCAAGTTTCACAAGTTCTCCTCAAAGTTTTTTTAATTATTCACAAGACGTTAAATCAGGTTATTGGTTTATCAAAGGGTTCCACTCGTATCCCCGCCTGCGCCGTTGTTGCAGGCTGTCATCTTTTGTGCAGTCAAAACCGTAGCCCGTAATGAAATGGAGGGCGGATTTAAGAAAGGGACACCAAAGTTCAAACCCGCGTTGTTTAACCGCAAGGAAAGTTTAAAATATTTGATACTGCGCCAATTTCTGCTTATTAAACAAAATGCCGTGTCCTGGACGATCAGGCGGTGAAAAGTGACCGTCTCTGAGCGTCAAGGTATCATCAAGGACTGGATCCAGCGACGGTATATACTCGACAAAAAGCGAATGCGGCACCGCAGCAGAGAGATGGACGTGTAAATCCATCAGGAAATGTGGAGAGACCGAAAGCCCAAAACATTCTGCAGTATGCGCAACCTTCATCCATTCAGAGATACCACCGACGCGCACAGCATCCGGCTGTAGGATATCCGCTGCACCCTGTGCGATGTATTCCTTAAAGACATACTTATTGTAAATCGTCTCGCCGATAGCGATCGGGATGGTGGTTTTCTCACGCAAATCCACGTGGCTCTCCACGTCATCCGCCTCAATGGGTTCTTCAAACCAGAAGAGGTCCGCTTCTTCGACACGACATGCGAGTTGAATGGCTTCGCGAGCGTTCCATTTCATATTTGCATCAATCATAAGGTAGGGTTCTTGCCCGATGGCTTTCCTGACAGCGAAGATGCGTGCGACATCCTCGTGGAGATTGTCGCGCCCGACTTTAATCTTGATACCTTTGAAGCCTTGCTCCACAAATTCCACGGATTGACGAACAAGATCTTCTTCAGAGAGGTGGAGCCAACCGCCGTCTGTGTTGTAGACAGGAACAGCGGCTCTCGCACCACCAAGGACTTGGTAAAGTGGTAGCTCGGCGCGCTTTGCCATGAGGTCCCAAAGTGCAATGTCCACCGCCGCCATGCCTAAAGTGACGATGCCACCTCTGCCGACCCAGTGTGTGTCCATCCACATCCGATTCCAAATCCGGTCGATATTGGCGGCATCCTCTTCAAGAAGAATAGGCGTGAGATAGGCATCCATAATCTGTTTAATCGCTTCGCCACCCTTGCCGATCGTGTAAGAGAATCCAGTGCCGACGACTCCGTCTGCATCTTCAATCTCGATGAAAGGGAACTCCATAGAGACGAAGGCTTGGATGGCATCAACGCGTTCGACTTGCGGCGGGATATCGTAAAGAGATGTACGAACTGCTTTTATTTTCATTTTTTAAATTTTCCTTGCGGTTAAACAAGGCGAGATTACCATTTCACGGGTCTCCTTAAATCTGGCTTCGCAGTGAGAACCATTTTATTATTGACTACTGTTTTAAGTTCTCAATCATCGCCAGTAAGTTTTGGATACAGATACGGGAGGCTTCTTCACCCGCTTCGGAGAACGCTTGTCCACCCGGTCTATTGAGGATGGCATCGTCGATTTTGAGTGAAGGTCGCCAGTGTGTTTCGAGGCAGAGATGTCCCTCATATCCATCATCAATCAAGGCTTGCAGCTGCCCTTGCCAGTCAATAACACCATCCCCGACAGGAACGGATTCTATCTCCCCAGTATCCGGGTTCGGTCCTGCGTCCTTGAGATGTGCATGGATCATTGTCGGTTTCATACGATTGTACGCATCAGGATACGGAGTTTCGCCACCCTTCGCATGCGCTTCGTTGGCTGGATCCCAGATGCCGCGGATATTCGGTGAATCAATTTGTTCAATAAACTCTGCAGTGAGTTTAGCGGTGCTGAGTGAGGTGGTAGATTCGTTTTCCATGCCGAGCACGATGCCTTCGCCGTCGATCATTCTGCGCGGTTCGTCGTAAGAAGCAATAATGTCGTCCCACCGTTCCTCGGTTTCACCAGTATCCCAAAAGACGAAAGTCCGAATGAGGTTGGTATTAAATGCCTTTGCCGTTCGGATGCACCCTTCGAGTATACCGAGATGCTCCTTCCGTTCCGCAGCGTCATCCATCTCACACTTAAAAAATGGGGACGCAACGCCGATAATCTCAATGTCCGTGCCATCAAGCAGGCGTTTCATCTCGTCGATATCTGATGCGGTGAGTTCGTGCGGGAGTTTATCCCAGACAGAGCGAATTTCGATGGAATGGAGGTTGAATTCCTTGACAAAATTGACAACGGTGGCGAAGTCCTGTGAAACTTCGTCGCCGATAACGCCAAGTTTAAACATAGTTAGATGTCTCCTTTGAAACTTTTGCGATATATTAGCACAGCGCGGTGTTAATAGCAAGCAGGATTTCGCGCGTTTCTGTAGGCAACAATTGGTACGCAGGTAACAGACAAGTCATATACATTTAATACCCACGAAAAACTGGGGCAAATGCAGCAGGACTATTCAGTTTTCCATTTTTTAACCAAATTTTGAAAACCCGGACCCAGTAGGTGCGGTTTCCTAACCGCACCGGTACCGTGAAAGAAGACATAAAAACCCAATAATTTCTTAAAACTAAATGACCCTGCAAATGCAGAGATTTTTCTTGATTATTTTTTTGGATCTGCTATGATTTCGGTATCTATTAGAGAGAAACAATTTTTACACTTTAGGGTCAAAAGTAGGTCAGCTATATAAGGAGGCGTAGAAAAATGAAAGTCAGATTGGTATGGATTGGGATAGTGGTTCTATTTATTGCTGGTATATTAACCGGTTCAAGCGACGCTGTGTTAGACCCTGACACTATCGTAGGTATGTGGAAATTTGACGAAGGGAAAGGGGACACTGCAAAAGACGCTTCTGAAAACGGGAACGACGGTACACTCATGAGCAAACCCAAGTGGGTGGATGGTAAATTTGGCAAGGCTCTTGAGTTTGATGGTACAAACTTTGTGGACATGGGAAATGATGCATCAGTCCAGTTCGATGGAGATGTGACAATTGTTTTTTGGGCTAAACCCGAAAGTGTAGGTGGGGGTCGCCAAAACATAGTTTGCAAATCGTACGGCGGTGAAGGCTGCCTGACACTGGAGCCAGATGGTCGACTGAGTTTTTATTGGGGTGATTGTGGCGGAAATTGTCAGCCTTATGTAGAAGTCGCAAGACCTGCCCCTGGTACTTTCTTAGATAACGAATGGATACACGTAGCTGAAACGCGTAACGTCAAAAAACGCGAGTACAAGATGTACAAAGACGGTGAGGTTACAGGTGAAGATAAATGGGCGAAATGTGGTGCTCACCCCTGCGGAGATTCCACTCCGAGCGATCTTAATTTGCTCATCGGTTCTGGGTATGCCGGTAAATTCAGAGGCATCATTGATGATGTCGCTATTTTTAATGTGGTGCTGAGTGAAGACGAGATTCGGAGTATCATGGATGATGGGTTGGACGCGGCTTTCGACGTTTCGCCGACCGACAAACTCACCACTACATGGGCAACTCTAAAGAAGTCAATGACCCAACCCTAACTGTCGGTGGCGAAGATATACCCAATAATACGGATATATTCTGTATATCACCGATACGGATAAAACGTAGAGAGTTGCACAGACAGCAAGAATCCAGAGGCCGGAAACGTTCCCGGCAAGGTGGCACGGTATTAGGAAACCAAGGATTGGTGAAAAATACGTTGATTCAACACGTAACCTACGGACTTACGCGACTTGCTGGCGTTAATGCGAAAGGTTTGTTTTCGATATACAACTTAGAGGGAAACAACCGCTTAACAACAGGTGCGAAGCGGTCTGATTTCAGAGTGCTAACACGCCTTAACTTTAACTATAGGAGCGGGCATTCCTCCCAAACTTAAAAGTTTGGACTTCCTGCCCGAAGATTAGGTAAAATTGGAAATCTAACATAAAGGCAAGAACACATCGTTCTTGCCTTTTTTAATTTAACATAGCACTTACGCAGCACCCAGCAGTGCGTAGGGTGTCCGTTATCAGGGAAAATGCGTAAGTCCTGTTAACAATGATTTTTAAAAAATTAGACTTTAGTCAACGCGATTTGCAACTTTTTCGTTCCTATAGTGTATTACACAAGAAACACCGAAAGCCAATACGGTTTCGGCAACCTACTGATTCATACATAGTAACAACGTGAGTTTGATAAATACTTGAAAGTTTTTGTATAAAGAGAACCCTTTTGGTATAATGAAGTTATCAACAATCTTCAGTTCCAAAAGGAGTTCTCTGATGGGTATTGTATCACTTTTCTGTAAAACTGACGACTTTTTTTTAGCATACGAAACATATCTCGCACCGCGTTCGCTTCAGGACGGTAAACCCACTGAACC
>JAGFCB010000239.1 GCA_022394775.1 Candidatus Poribacteria bacterium | reverse complement strand
GTTCGATTGGTTTTGGAGTTTGTGTTTGTACGCTTTTCTCATGGGCTTTCACAGTATCACACCTTTTACCCCTTCATAGTGGGTCGGCAGACACGCAACCCAGCGGTTGCGCTATGAATGTCTGCCACTGTGATACTATGAATTATACCACATTTTTTGGCTGAATGTCAAGTATGTTGGTTCAACAAAGTCTTACGCCGTCTACATCCCCAAGCTAAAGCATGGGGGGTTGACGCGGGAGTGCTAAAAGGCAATTGTTTGTCAACCTAAATTATTGCTTTTCATCCCATAAGTCTATACCTTTCGCCTGAAAAATCCAATTTTAGTTGATGCTGGACGTGGGTTTTCAGGGATTTCCCATAAACAATTACCTTTCATCCCATAAACTATCACCTTTCATTCCATAAACTATCACCTTTAAATCCGTAAACGTAGGTATAGCGTGGGTTCATCGCACCCTTAAAACATTTAAAACTCTTATATATATTAAAATTGTTAAACAACATAGGGCAAAGGGCATATTTTGGAGAGAGAGGGGCCCGCTATTTTTGTTGTTCACTCGATATATATTTGAGACGAGCAGGAGGGTGGCAGAAAACTTCCGATCGGGTCATTGTCGGTGTAGAGGGTAGGCAGAAGTCAGAAAGGGTCAGTGAAAGACGCAAGAGGAAACGCAGACTCACGGGCGCCTCTGCTATTGGGGGGGCTGCTATGGAGGAGGTCTTCAATTCTTTTAATTTTTTTATCGGTGAACAACAAAAATAGGAGACCCTTCTCTCGAAAAAGAGACCGTTTGGGTGCATGTTGTTTAACAATTTTAATAATTTTAAGTATTTTAAATGTTTTAAGGGTGCGATGAACCCATGCCACACCTACGTTTGTAGATTTTAAGGTGAGGGTTTATATCGCTAAAGGTGAGGGTTATATTGTAAAAATACTCGCTTTTATGTTAGAATATAAACAAATATCCGGAGGAGGCAGGATTGATGAACTTAGAGAAAGTGAATGAAGTGATCAAAGCGAGTCCAGCGATTCAGATTCAGAGCAGGATTTCGCTTTTACAACGGCGGGCCTGGAATGTGTTGCTCGCAAACGCCTACAACGAGCTCCCAGATAAAGACATCCATCGTGTGAGTCTGGGTGAACTTGCGGCGAAGTTAGGTTTCGGCGATGGGAATCAGGAGTACCTGAAAGAAATGTTGAGGTCGCTGGTAGAGTGCACGGTCGAATGGAATGTCCTAAACAAAGACAAAAAACAGGAATGGGGGGTAGCGAGTCTGTTAGCAGAGGTACGCATCGAAGAAGGCATCTGCTTCTATCAATATTCACACACATTGCGATTGAAGCTCCACAATCCACGCATTTACACCAAGCTGAACCTACGGCTACAAAACCGGTTCACGAGTAAATACGCTCTCGTTTTATGGGAACTGTGTTTCGACTACTTCGATATTGCGCGGGATCAAGGCGAAACGCCTTTCATCCCATTGGAAACATTCAAGGCGTTAATGGGTTTATCGGAAACCGATTACCCTGTGTTCAAGGTTCTCAACCGGGATCTCATCAAACCCGCTATCAAAGAAATTAACGACTTAACGGACTACTACGTTGAATTCGAACCGAAACGTATCGGTCGGCGGATCGGTGAACTGAAGTTTCGTATCACGCGATCCAAGCCGTTGTCGGTTCA
>JAGFCB010000232.1 GCA_022394775.1 Candidatus Poribacteria bacterium | reverse complement strand
TCTTTGACGGGGGTCAATTCAGGTGCGTTGTTTTGTGCTTGTGCGTCGTTTGTGCCTTGGACACCGTATATTAACAACATTGTAGTGACGATTGATAACATAATTTTTCGGTTCAGGATTAGTGTTTTCACGATAAACTCCTTTTGATTCAACGGTAAACTTACTCGCTAAAGGGGTCAATTCTATTGAGTTTCATTTCTTTTTCAAAACAAGGGTAGAGCCATCATCACTGTTTAGTGTAAGCGTATTCCCTTCTCTTGACCATGTGCCGGTGTCTTCGTCTGTAGGACCGACTGGTTCTATTTCTTCTTCAAATAAACCGATTCCTTCTACTTCCATAGGTGTGAATGTGTAGTTTGAGCCAGATAGGGAGTAAGTCCCAGTCATATTTATTGACCCTTCCCCTGAAATCTCTAAGCCCTCCTCTTTCACTTCAATCTTTATACCGAATTCTACCTCCATCGTTCCATCGGCATTAAATGTCCAACTGTTGGGATCGAGGGAAACATCTACACCTTCCTCTGCAAAAGTTTCTTCAAAGGTCTCACCGTCAACAATTTCCAATGCCCATGTGCCAACCCACTCATTAGTATCATCGCCGTCACCACCGCAACCGATGATTCCGATACTCAAAACAACGCAAAGGCTAACTAACCATGAAAATGAACGGGTGATGCCTTTTCCAAACATGTTTTCTATTCTCCTTTTAAATTATACCACTTCTAAAATAAATATTGCATGCTCGACTTTTAGAGTCTTCAGTTTTCAGTTAAGAGAGGTGTTGTGAGAATTAAAAAATAAAGCAATCGCCACAAAGCGAACTGATAACCGAAAACTGACAACTATTTCCGTATTAACATTTTCCGCGTAGCGGTGAAGTCACCTGCGGTGATGGTGTAGAAATAGACACCACTCGCCACAGGTTCGCCCAACGCGTTTTTACCATCCCAATACGCCGCGCGACTCCGACTGTAATAGAAGCCCGCAGGTTGATATCCGAGTGTTAACGTCTGGATCAATGTTCCGTTTACACTATAAATGTGTAATGTCACATCGGCATCTTTTGCGAGTTGATATGGAATCCACGTCTCTGGGTTGAACGGATTCGGGAAGTTCGCCAAGAGGATGTTCTCTCTGTCGGCGGTTACAGTTATTTGTGCAGTAAGTGCACCATTATAACCTGCGATGGCATCTGCACCGACAGTGAACGTGAGCGTGCCGTCGGTATTCATGTTGCCATCAAATTCAAGTTTAATCGTGATTTCGGTATCGCTCTTTCGCCTGGGTTGGTGCCATGGAATTGTTACGCCATTAATACCAGAAACCGATACTGCTTCTCGGAGGTCCCAGATAGACTTTGCGTATTTAGCACCACTGAGCGTGAGCGTGACAACGCTGCCATCCAGTGTCGCTTCCTTCAGGGGTGCGGTAGTTGAGGCGGCGACGGACTCCGTATTCGCTGTGACATGGAGCCGTGCCGTGAATGCCGGACCGTCATAGCCTGCGATGGCATCCGCACCCACAGTGATCGTGAGGGTGCCATCGGCGTTCATATTCCCGTTGAAGGTCAACTCGACGGTAACTTCTGTGTCGCTTTCGCGGTCTATATCAAAACTCCGCACAGTAACACCCGCAATGCCAGAGACAGAGACAGCAAGTCTGATTGTAGAATTCCAGCGTTCAAATTTTCTACCACTGAGTGTGAGGGTAATGACACTCTCGTCTAAAGTTGCCTCTGTCAATGGCGACGCAGTTGAGACAGTGATGGATTCGGTGACAGCAGACACAGCGATCTGTCCGGTAAGCGCAGCCCCGTCATAATCCTTAATAGTACCCGCACCAACGGAGATTGTGAGTGTGCCATTGGCGTTCATGTTGCCATCAAACTCAAGTTCAAGAGTGACTTGTGTATCGCTCACACGATCTACACTGAATTTATCAAAGGCCAAACCTGAAATGCCGGAAACTGTGATGGCTTCTCTCATTCTCCAACTGGATCGCTCATAAGTGCCACTACTGAGCGTCAGTGTCACAACGCCACCATGCAGGGTTGCCTCAGTCAATGGAGACGCTGTTGATACAGTGAGCGTTGGCGTGCCACCCGTATTTCCAGGTTGCTGCGTCGGATCAGGCGTCTGACCACCAGCTACAGGCTCATCCGCTGCGGAGACAGATAACTGGACAGTGAGGGCAGGACCGTCATAGCCTGCGATGGCATCCGCACCAACGGTAATCGTGAGTGTGCCATCCGTCCTCATGTCACCATCATAAGTCAATTCAACCGAAACTTCCGTGTCGCTCTGACGATCTATATCAGAATTCCGCACAGTGACCCCCGAAATCCCAGAAACTGACACCGCACGCCTGATCGCGGAATTCCTGCGTTCAAACTTCCTGCCACTGAGCGTGAGGGTAATAATGCTCTCGTCTAATGTCGCCTCTGTCAATGGAGAGGCTGTTGATACCGTTAGCGTTGGCGTGCCGCCCGTATTTCCGGGTTGTTGTGGCTGCTGTGGCGTTTCAGTTACTTCAGGTGCCACGGGCTGTTGAGTGCCCGGGAGGACCATTGGAAGAGATAGGGTGTAATCCTGCGTGTCAAGGTAGAGCTTAAAAAACATGCCCCAATCGTTATTTCCGAACAGCGCACTATGATTGCACACTTTAATTAGCAGTAGATTGTCACCAGCATTGAGATGTACAGGAAAACGGTTTTGTATGCCTTTTGTTCTTCTTGAGACATCATTTTTGTAAACAACTGAACCGTTGAGCCAAACTTTGATAGAATCATCACTTCCGACACCCATCAAAACATCGTTTTGATCGCGTGGCGAGGCAATGTTAATCAAGGCATAAGCAGAATAGGAATTGAGTTGATCCTTATCGGTGAGTCCAATTTCCTTGACGACGTTGATGACGTTTTCTGATGAGCATACGAAAATTCCGCAAACAGTGGTAGGCAGTAAACGTCCACTTGTCCATTGCAGATCGTTAAAGTGATCTCCTTCATTTACACCGCTTTGAGCGATCCGCGCCTCTGTAATCACGCCGTCACTTGCTCCAGAGAGATTATCGGCATCTATATCTCCACCCGGGGCAATCATCCAGAGCCAGGGACCTTCTATATGATCATAGTCGCTCTCTACTGGTTTTTCAGTTAATATACGGGGTTCTGTAGTGTCAGAAACGGAGATTTGTGTTGTGAATGCCGGACCGTTATAGCCTGCGATGGCATCCGCACCAACGGTAATCGTGAGGGTGCCATCGGCGTTCATGTTGCCATCATAAGTCAATTCAACCGAAACTTCCGTGTCGCTTTCGCGATCTATATCAAAACTCCGGACGGTAACACCCGCAATGCCAGAGACGGACACAGCAGGTCTGATTGTAGAATTCCAGCGTTCAAACTTCCTGCCACTGAGTGTGAGGGTAATAATACTCTCGTCTAAAGTTGCCTCTGTCAATGGAGATGCTGTTGAGGCAGTAACTGACTCCGTAACAGATGGCACAGAGATTTGTGAAATCAGCGCGCCCCCGTCGTAATCCTTAATAGCATCCGCACCAAGCGTGAACGTGAGTGTGCTACTGGCGTTCATGTTACCGGCATACGTCAGTTCGACCGTAATCTGAGTATCGTTCACACGATCCACATCGAATGTCTCAACAGTCACCCCTGATATACCAGAGACGGATACAGCATTCCTGATTCTCCAAGAGGCTTCGTAAGTGCCGCCGTTGAGTGTGAGGGTCACAACGCCGCCGTGCAGGGTTGCTTCTGTCAATGGAGATGCTGTTGATACAGTGAGTGTCGGCGTGCCACCCCCGGGCGGTGTCTCTTCAGGTTGTTCAGGTGTCTCAGGTTGTGGATCGCTTCTGTCGTCGCCAATCTCCTTGATTTCCCAAGAAGTACCGACCTGTTCAGCAACAAAGTGATACGCCTGCCCGTTGACAGTTGTAGAGACACGCAGTGAACCGCTAATAGATGTTTGGTTAAGCCACGCGAGCCACGCTGGCAAATTTGGGATATGCCATTGTGCTGTTCCATCACCAAGCACAGAAAACACCGCATCCGTGCCGGGGTAAGCGCAGCTCTGACCGGGTTTAAGGATATCACCAACTTTACAAATTGCTGTAGTTGTGGGCAACTCATTGATATCGGTGATATTGATGGTAACGGTGATAGTAGTAGTCGAGCTGCCATCGGAGACACTAACAGTTACTGTATAGGTGGCTTTGGTTTCGTAGTCGAGGGCAGCCTTAGTTTTCAGTTGTCCGGTTGTGGCATCGATACCAAAGGAGGCGGCATCCGTGCCACCGAGCGTATAAGTAAGGGTATCGCTGTCAGCATCCGTTGCGACTATTGCGGTGCCGATGTGTTCACCCGATGCGATATTCTCCGCAATAGAACGGGCTGTGCTGGTGCCATCGGTAAATACAGGGGCGGTGTTTGTAGTTCCGCCTACATCAGTAACAGTAATCGTGACGGCGATACTACTGCTTGCACCAGAAGCATCGGAGACGGTGTAGATTACCGAATAGGTGGCACCCGTGCCATCGTGGAGTGACTTTCCCCTTGTTGTCAACTGCAGACTATACGCGCCGTTAGCCGTTCGGGAGGCATAGGTGTGAAATAAATCTGCATTCGTCCCTTCGAGCGTGTATGTCATATTATCGCCATCAGGATCCGTGACAATTATTGGATCGCCGATATCATAATCACCGACCGGTTTACCCGCTGGTAGTGCCACAGTGCGCGTTGTGCTGGTGCCATCGCTAAAGACGGGAGCGCGGTTCTCGTTGACATCCGTGATAATGATCGTGACAGCGATGCTCGCACTCCCGCCGTTGCCATCAGAAACGGAAATCGTGACTGAATAAGTGTTCTTGATCTCATAATCGAGTGCTGCTTTAGTTTGGAGTTGTCCAGTTGTGCTAACAATATCAAACACTGCGGCATCCGTGCCGCCGAGTGTATAGGTAAGCGTATCGCCAGAATCCGCATCTGTCGCAGCTATGGCAGTCCCGATGTTTTGACCAGAAGATGTGTTCTCCGCAATGGTGCGCGTGGTGCTGGTGCCATCAGTGAACGTTGGGGCGGTGTTGGCTGTTTGGAGTGCTGTCCTCCTGTTCCCAATCTCTTCTATTTCCCAAGAACCGCTGGCGAGTTTCTTGGCAACAAGCGTATAGGACAGACCATTTAGCTCTGTATTTTGAATATTCAGGTTGTCGCCTGCGGTGAAGAACAGGAATTGTCCGACACCATTATCGTTGACAGAAAACGCATCATCGGTGCCGGGATACGTGCAACTTTCACCGGGTGCGAGAGTATCACCAACTTTACAGATACCAGGGGCCGCGGGTATCACCTCTACTGTATCCACGGGTGTTTCATCTATATCGGTGACGGTAATAGTAACAGTAATGGTGGCTGTCAAGCTGCCATCGGAGACCGAGACCGTTACGGTGTAGGAGGCTTTGGTTTCGTAGTCAAGGGTTGCATTGGTTTGTAACTGCCCTGATGTGCTAACGATACTAAACGAGGATGCATCTGTGCCACCGAGGGTATAGGTGAGTGTGTCACCGGTATCCGCATCTGTCGCTGCTATGGCAGTCCCGATGTTTTGACCAGAGGCAGTATTCTCCGCAATAGAACGCGTTGCGGTTGCGCCATCAGTAAATACGGGGGCGCGGTTCTCGTTGACATCCGTGACGTTAATCGTGACAGCGATGCTCGCACTACCACCATTGCCATCGGCGACAGAAATCGTGACAGAGTAAGCGTTCTTGGTTTCATAATCCAGTGCAGCGTTGGTTTGGAGTTGTCCGGTTGTACTGACGATACTGAATGCTGCCGCATCGGTACCGCTGAGAGTGTAGGTGAGCGTATCAGCGGTATCTGCATCTGTTGCTGAGATAGCAGCCCCGATGTTTACATTGGCTGCGGTATTTTCTGCGATAGCGCGTGTAGTACTGGTGCCGTCAGTGAACACAGGGCGGTTGTTAGTGCCAGCGATAACTTCCAATGGTAGGTCGGTAGATTTGACGAGGATGTAGCCTTGATGTAATCTATATCCAAGGACATCATCCGTATTATTAGGTAATCCTGGTAAAGTGCCGATATCTACCGTAACAGCAGCAGTTGTGCCGGGTGTGCGGGTTACGGTGAGGGTACCACTTTCCACACTGCCAGCCGCTATCGTGAGACTCGTCGCGCCGCCAGTAATGCTCCCATTTGTCACCGTGAGTGGCAGCTCCATCGCAAATGGTGCACCTGTTGGTGCCACCGCTTTGAACTGACCGTCCGCCACCTTTTCGAGTGAAACAGTAAGCAGCATCGGATCAACTGCGTTGCCTTGCAACCAAAGTCTCGTCAATGACGATAAGTTAGAAAACACACCATCTGGCAAACTGCTTAAACTATTATTGTATAGGACAAGGTCTGTCAGCACTACCAAATTGGAAAACACCCCCGCGGGTAGGGAGGTTATTTGGTTACGATTTGCATACTTTCCACTCCCCAAGCCGAGGAATTTTAGGGATGTTAGGTTGTCAAAGATTCCAGCGGGTAAACTCGTTAATTGGTTGAGGCCTAAACCAAGGCGAGTTAGCGAGGTCAAATTATCAAAAACACCAGTTGGCAAACTGGTTAAATCGTTGTTATATAGATTGAGTTCTGTTAAGGACGACAGATCGTCAAAAACGCCCGAAGGCAAACTGGTCAAATCATTGCCATACAACAAGAGACGCCATAGTGATGATAGGTTGGAAAATACACCTGCGGGCAGCGAAGTTAAATCATTGTAGGTAAGCGTGAGGTACCTCAGAGAAGTGAGCCCATCAAAATCACCGGATTTCAAGGATGTTATTGATTTATTTTCTAAATTCAGACTTCTAATTGTAGTGAGGTGTGCCTCGGTTACATCAGTAGCATTATTCACGCCCGGTACCGCCGCGACGATAGCGTCTCGCACAGCGGGAGTACGGTTACTGACGGGAGTTACTACACTGACATCTATATCAGTAAACGCTAAAACTGAATTAGAAGGTTTGACGAGGGTGTAGCCAGAATGTCTATAAGGACTTGAGGGCAGCCCCGGCAATGTTCCGATATTTACAGTAACGGCAGCCGTTGTACCAGGGGTGCGTGTCACTGTGAGGGGTTGGCTTTCCACACTGCCAGTGGGAATTGTGATCGTTGTTTTTAAATTCTTGATACCTCCGTTCACTACGGTGATCGGCAAGACAATGTTAAAAGGTGCACCGGTAGGTATTACTGCCTTGAACTGATCCGTGCCAACTTTTTCCAATGACACATTTAAGCGGAATGGGGCACCCGGGTTGCCTTGTAAACCGATGGATAACAGTGATGTAAGTCCCTCAAATATCCCATCAGGCAGCGATGTTAATTTGTTATTGTCGAGAAAAAGCACTACTGATGTGAGTCCATCGAATATATCCACTGGTAGCGAGTTTAATTTGTTGTTGTCCAACCAGATTGTCTTAGCACTTGTGAGATCGTCAAATATCTTTCCGGGCAGTGTCATCAAATCGTTGCCAGAAAGATTGAGTTTTTCCAAGTGGGTGAGTCCATCAAATACACCTGCGGGTAAAGTCGTTAACTTGTTAGCATTCAACCGGAGATCTGTCAGTGCCGTGAGTCCATCAAATATACCCGCTGGGAGTGCGCTGAAGTCATTGCCCTGTAAGTTGAGCGTTGTCAACGCGGTCAACCCATCAAAAACATCTACCGGTAATGTGGTAAACTCACCGAAAACAAGGTTATTGAGGTTTGACAGGTCAAGGTTTGTCAGTGCTGTGAGTCCATCAAAAATGTCTGGTGGTAGTGCTGTTAACCTGTTTGTTCCCAAGGTAAGCGTTGTCAGCGAAGAGAGTCCATCAAACACATCCGCTGGAAGACTTGTCAGATCGTTGTCCGACAGGTTAAGGTTTGTCAACGCGGTCAATCCATCAAAATCGCCAGATTTTAGTGCTGGTATATCCAAACGACTTAGGTCAAGTGCTGTAATCGCTGCGAGATGTGCTTCGGTAACATCAGCGGCAGAATTTACGCGTGCGGCTCGGACAATCGCATCGCGCACAGCAGGCGTACGGTCACTGAGCAGCTCGCGTACATCTGTAACATTGATGGTAACAGCGATGTTTGCACTGCCGCCATTGCCGTCCGAAACGGAAATTGTGACTGAATAGGCGGTCTTGGTTTCATAGTCTAAAGCTGCTTTTGTTTGGAGCTGCCCGGAGGTGCTGACGATGCTGAACGAAGCAGCATCCGTGCCGCTGAGTGTATAGGTAAGCGTGTCGCTAGAATCCGCATCGGTCGCAGATATGGCAGTCCCGATGTTTTGTCCTGATGCCGTGTTTTCCGAGATGGATCGGGTGATGCTGGTGCCATCTGTGAACACTGGCGCGTTGTTGGCAACAACGTCAATGCTAGTGAATTCCAAGGGAAGATCATCAGATTTGACGAGGGTGTAGCCAGAATTCAGTGGTGTCCCTGGCAACGTTCCGATATCCACAGTGACAGCAGTGGTTGTGCCGGGCGTGCGTGTGAGAGTAAGAGTCCCGCTTTCCACACTACCAATAGGAATCGTAATGCTGCTCGCGCCACCACTGATACTGCCATTCGTCACAGTAAGCGGCAGCACAATCTTAAAAGGAGCTCCCGTGGGTGCAACTGCCTTGACTTGATTTTTTCCAACCTTTTCAAGAGATACCGTAAGAGGCATCGTATAATGCCGGTTTCCCGATAAGTAGAGCAACTTCAGCTGAGTAAGCCCCTTAAAAATGCCATCCGGCAAAGATGTCAAATCGTTAGAATTCAAGTAGAGCGTAGTCAATGCGGTGTTGTTTTTAAAAATATCAGACAGCAAAGATGTCAAATCGTTAGCACCCAAGTTGATCGTAGTCAGTGCGGTGTTGTTGTCAAAAATACCAGACGGCAAAGATGTCAAACGGTTATTGGACAAGTTGAGTTTTGTCAATGCCGTGAGATCGTCAAATATGCCATCCGGCAAACTGGTCGGATCCCGAAACCTCAAGTGGAGTTCTGTCAGATTGGTGAGATTATCAAATACCCCCGACGGCAAAAATGTCGAATTGCGAACCCACAAGTTGAGTTTTGTCAATGCCGTGAGATCGTCAAATATGCCATCCGGCAAACTGGTCGGAACGAAAAACCTCAAGTGGAGTTCTGTCAGATTGGTGAGATTGTCAAATATACCTGATGGCAAAGTTGAAGTGGACAAGTGGAGTTCTGTTAGATTGGTGAGATTGTCAAGTGTACCAGCGTCAATGCTGGTCTCTAACCTGAGGCTCGTTAGTCTGGTGTTGTCGTTAAATATACCAAATGGCAAAACGCTAAAAGAGTTCCCGCTCAAGTCGAGCGTTGTCAGCCCGGTGAGTCCATGGAAATCACCTAACTTTAGCGAAGTGATTGATTTTCTATTTAGGTTGAGGTTTGTAATTGTCGCGAGATGTGTTTTGGTCACATCGTTAGCATTATTCACACCTGGCACTGCAGCAACAATCGCATCGCGCACCTGCGGGGTGCGCTGGCTGACTGGAAGGTTTGTATTTATCTTTTTTCCCTCAAACACAAAGCGCGGATAGGCAACATTTCCCTCGTTGTTTCCAAGCATGTCCGTGAAAAGGAACCCAATAGGATGTCGGAGCGGATCAGCAAGGCTTGTTGTCGAATCAGACGGGGTTGTGCCATCATAATTGAATTCAATGATAGTATCTGTTTCGCCTGCCAATTTACGAAATTCTTTTACCTCCATACCACTTGCGCCCAATACTTTTTTCGTGCTAACCAGTAGCATAACCTGATAAAGCCCATCTGCATCACGGACCCTCAGACGAATCGGGACACTCTTTGCATCATGCGGGTAAAACTTCGATGAAAGAAGTTCAAGCGTCGGCGGCGATTCATATTTGAGTGGGATGTTCGGATTGAAGTAGGGGTTCACAGCCAAAAACTCGGCAGCACCAGCAGAGAGCTCGGCAGCTGACCGAGTAGGACGATCGTACCCCATAATGTCTGCCCTATCCCGAAAATCGTGGTGTAAACCAAAGGCGTGCCCGAGTTCATGGGCAGCAGCGAACCAATTCCATCCGCCATAAATCATCGCAAATCCACTGCTTTTTTTTCCGTTTCCCACTCCGTGTCCGCCGCCGCCTGTGCCTCGGTCTAGCACAATAAGAATAACGTTCTGGGAGTTGTCATAGTCTCTCTTTATTTCGCCCTTTGTGCGACCTTGGTACTCACTCTCAGGATAGTCTCCATCCACCCGGTGCACAATTGGGTCACCTTGATCATCCGTTTCTATCTGGAAGGTTTTGGAACCGTGTCCGTGTGTCTCCATCTGCTCGCGAAAGAAGGACTGTATATCAACAACTCCTGTTTTCATAGCTGCAACGACCTCGGCACGATACGGTTTGTCGTTGGGTAATAAATAGAACAGCCGCACGGTGCGTGGTATGCCTACATTTCGCGTTTCCGGTTCTACATCACTCACAGTGATAGTCACCGTTATTGAAGCAGTTAAAGTGGCATCAGTAGCATTAACAGTTACTGTATAGGTGGTTCGGGTTTCGTAGTCAAATTTTATATTGGTTTTTAGTTGTCCAGTCGTGGGATCAATTGCAAATGAACTGGCATCTGCGCCACCGAGTGAATAGGTCAATACGTCGTTATGTGGATCAATAGCGGTCACTGCCGTGCCAATGTACCCACCGGTATGTATATCCTCCGCGACTGTACGGGTCGTGTTTTGACCTTCAACGAACGCTGGGGCAAGGTTAAAATGGGTGAGTGTATAGCCGCTGTGCTCTGATGGCGGATCTGGTAAAGTCCCAATGAGTACGGTCGGATCATCAGATGCACCGGGGGTCGGTATCAGCGTGAAAGGTGTACTTTCCACACTACCGATGGGAATCGTAGCAGTGGTTGCACCACCCATAATGCTCCCATTCGTAACATTGAGCGGTGCTACAATAGTAAATGGCGCGCCAGTCGGCACGACCACCTTAAACTGGTTCCGGCCTATGTCTTGTGGCAACACAGTTAAAGACGCGTCAATGTTGGCGTTATACAAGCTTAGATTAGTCAAGGAAGTCAAACCAGATAAAATACCATTAGGTAAACTCCCAGTGCTTTTACCTGATAAGGTTAGATGCGTTAGCGAAGATAATCCTGAGAATATACGCCCCGGCAGATTGTTGAATCTGTTACAAGACAACCTTAACTGAGTCAGTGAAGTCAGACCGGAGAAAAGATTCACCGGAAGATTACTCAATCGACCCCCCGGAAGGTCAATTTTTGTTAGTGAAGTCAACCCCGTAAACATACCCGCCGGAAGACTACTTAGTCGATTTTGCCAAAGATTAATCACTTTTAGTGAAGTCAAACCCGTAAATATACCCGCCGGAAGACTGCTCAGCTGATTCCGACCAAGGTCAATCTCTGTCAGCGAAGTCAAACCCGTAAATATACCCGCCGGAAGACTGCTCAGCTGATTCCTATATAAGCTGAGAGTTGTCAGCGCTGAGAGTCCACTGAACACACCCTCCGGAAGACTACTTAATTGGTTCTGTGGTAAAGTAATGGTAGTGAGCGAAGTCAAACCTGAAAATATACCCGCCGAGAGACTGCTTAACTGGTTGCCCCCTAACCAGAGACTTCTCAGGGATGAAAGTCCATCAAAGTCGCCTTCTTTCAACGCTGTGATGTTCTTTCTGGATAAGGAAAGTGTGTGAATATTAGCAAGATGTGCTTCGGTCACATCGGCGGCGGAATTTACGCCCGGTACTGCTGCTACAATTGCGTCACGCACTTGTGATGTGCGCTCGCTCACCGGAGTTATATCCGCATAACCTGCTATATGTGTGCAAAAAACTATCACAATCGTCAGGAAGATTGATACGATATATCTTTTATTTCCAAATAGTGGCTTCATCGTGAACTCCTTTTGCTGATTCCTCTTGCGATAGACAACCCAATATCACTTCTGAAAATAAATATCATAAGTCCTTAGAGTCATCAGCTTTCAGTGCGTTTACTTCCTCTCATCCTGCTTCAGACAATGAACATTGCGCAAACTGAATGAAGTTTAAGAATTTAATTCGGTCATTCCAAATTTCCCCGGACCCGGTAGGTGCGGTTTTGCGGCGGACACGCCCAAATTTGGTTTCCCACACGCGGCAAAATTTGTCTTAGTCTTACATTTGCGAAGTGCATTCCGAACCGCACCGGGCATCATCCCAAAATTACCGAAATATTTATAGTAAAATCAACAATTAATCAGACACTTTTCCTTTAACAGAAGACTGTTCGTAGGGGGTTTTTGCTTGGGTGTTTCTTCTAAGGTCCCCTCGCCCGTTTTTCAAAGTGTGTCTCATTATTTTTTCAGGTCACTATAGTTAATCTTCATACAGCCTATGCTACAAGTCTGGATTAAAAAACCGTTGTCACTCTTGTTAATCAGTACCCACTAACACTAAGGCTAAAAAGGAAAGACACGCTACGCCACCTCCTGCTACTGTTGATGTACCCCGTAACGTACGCACTTTTCTTTTGTAGGCATTGAGATAAGACTCAACATATTCAGGCGATTTCCGATAAGTCTGTCGGCAGGCGGAGTTTTCTCAGCAAAGATACCCCGACCAACAATACCAATACAAGAAGCACTAAGTGCTAAAGAAGCAAAACCGACCACACGTGCTCCATTTTCTCCAAGGTCGATAATCCCACCTGTGAACTCCGAGGGGTTTAGTATCATCAATCCACCACCACAAGCATAAACAAAAGCGAAAGGCAAAGGAGTACCTATACAAAACCATAACGGTTCGTTAGTGTCCTTACTTGCATCCTGCTCTGCAGCGGCTTTTGCCTCAAGTGCCACAGTGGTTGCCTTTTGTGCTGCAGCAGTTTTGGAAACCAAGGTTAAAAGAAAAAATAGCAGGAAAAAAACCGAAAATAATTTAGTTTTCATGAGATATCCCCTTCTCAGTAATCTCGGTTTTACCCTATTTGTACAGGCATGAAGGCAGTTGCTGCGCCTGATACATTATAGTGGATTCCCTAATTCCTTATAGATATCCCGAACTCCGAAACCCCTATGGCACAGGAAACCAACAGTTTCCTATGCTACAAATATTTAGTGCTGCAACTACGGAACATTTCTAATAGTCCAACTTCCATCGAGGTTTTTGCTGGCGGCGAAACTTGTCCCGAAAAAGTCGTCTTGCTCTATATCCCACTCGACACAAAACTTCAAGTTGCGGGGACGGAGCTGTTCGGGTATCTCTTGACCTCTAAGGATAGGCACTTGTTCTCGACACACACTGCCATCCGGAAGCACAAAAAAGATGATTTCTGCAAACGGGTTATTGCTATCGTAACTACAACTTTCGCCCGGTTTCAACGTCATTCCAACAGCACAAACCCCTTTGTCAATAAGGTCTGATGGGGATCGGTTGCCCCCAAACCCGATTGTTACCTGTGGAGGGGGTGGGTTGACTGTAACCGCAAATGTCACAGGTGTCGCCGCTGCGTTATCCTGTCCGCTGTCATCGGTGGCAGAGACTGTGATTGTTGTCGTCCCCACTGCTACACCTGTGATCGTAAGCGAATCCGCCTTAACAGAAACAGTCGCAATACTTGTATCGTCAGAAAATGCCCTAATAGTATGCGTGTCGTCAACATCGGCATCAGTGATGTAGATGTTGACAGATCTGTTACCGCCCGCGTCAACCGTTTTATCGGTTATCGGTTCAATTTCTGGTTGACTGTTATCGTCAAACGCGCCACAGCTCATAAAGACGAGTGATGTGACGAGTGTGACAGCCATTAGGATTGAGATCACGCTTTTTCGGTTCAGACCTACGTTTTCCTTCCTGAATCCTTGCTTCGGACAGGAATTCAGTACCAGATGTAGTCAATCGAGTGGCGTTCGTAATTCATTTATTCAAAATAACTTTACTTTATTTTTCGGATTCACTATTTGATTTGCGTAATCCTGATATAGTTTTATTAAGTCAATTTTTATTTTTTTAAGACAAAAATCATTAAAGTCTATATCTAACTGTAAGATTGTACGATATTCAGAGAAAAAAAACAAATTATTTCCATACACACTACCAGAGCCATTCAGTTTTAAGAAATTATAGAATTTCTCGTCCTTTTTTCAGGATCCGATGCAGTGCTTTTGCTCGGGTGTTCCCGTAAGAATGCAGGTCGCATTTGGGCGAGTACGCAGCAAGACTGCACCTACCGGGCCCGGAGGTGTCCAAAATTGGACGAAAAAGTCGAGAACTAAATAGCCCTGCCTTTACGCTTTATCTTTGGTAGTGAAGCTTATGCTGACTTCGGTTTCGTTACCAGCAGCGTCTGTGATTTTACCTTTGATAACATAAGTTGTCTTGGGGTCAATCTCTTTACCACCTACGACCAATTCAAGCGTGCCTTCCGTCCCATCAACTTTGCCGATCCAGCCGATGTCGTCGCCGCCTTCAGTCTGCAGCGTAATGTTACCTGAAACCTCTTCACTGAAGGTAACTTTAATAGTTTTGCCCTCATTGATTGCCTCGTAATCAACATCTTCCTCGCCATCTTTGACAGTTCCACCAGTGAGGATCGGCGCTGTGGTATCCACTGCGATGATGTTGTAGGTGAGCGTATGGCTGCCATCACCATTTGTCCAGAATAGGGTGAGTTTCAAAGCACCCGGTGTGAACGGTCCGACAATTGTACGGGTTTTACCAGAACCCGCGACAATACCTTCCGGTCCCACGGTTACATCGCCGGGATTGTCGTCAAAGGTAACGGTGATTCTACCATTTGCAGCAAAGTCACCGCTTGGAGGATCCGCCTCCACAAACGCGGCATCTGCCTCGGACGGTTCTTCACCTCCAAAATCCGCATTACAATCACCTCCACCCGCTGCACCACTGAGAATTATGGCAAGAACACAGATTTGAACACAAATAGAAAGACATCTAAGGATTTTCATCAGATTTTCTCCTTTATATAAACATCATGTGGGTTCGATTAAACATTATGTGGGTTCGATAAGACTTACACAACGCGCAATAATGCCCGTCTCATTTGGGCGAGTACAGCGCATTGCCAACGAAAATAGTACGCAGCAAACCACTGCAAAATAGTACTCACCATCAAAAAAAAATAAAATGCAAATTTTTTTTATCTTAACCCGATTTTTGTGCGAACCCACATCGCCATCCAATCTCTTTCGCGCATTTCCTGCGATGGAATTTCGTTAGTGTTGCAAAAACCGTGCCAACTCTCACAATCCTCTGATTTGTCATTGTGCGCGCTACGGGTTGAGATATGATACACCCTTGTAAAATCAGGGGTTCCAACATCCTATTGAATTCTAAACCCAATGAGATCCCGTTTCGCTAAGTCGTGTAAGGATGCAAAAATTTTTGTGACGCGTGCCAAATTTTTTGTGTAGACAAAAAATTTTGGTTGTCCCAAAGTGAGGACGGATTAAAAAAAATTAGGGTCTCAGGTAGGTATATTGATATTGATCAACGGATATGTGAATTCGCAGGGTTCTACAAACTTAGTAAGTAGAGGGAAGGTAAATGGTGAGTTTTCGGGAATACATCGGCTTTTTTAGCTATCTTCCTCAGCCAATGCGCGATATTTGTCCAAGGTCGGCACAGATATTTGGAGCCGTTCGGCAATTTCCTGTTTGGTGTAATGCGGAATTTCCGCCTCATACCGCATAAAGCTAATATAAGAGGTTATCTCAGACATGGTTCCGGTCTGGACGAGTTCCAATAATTTACCGCTAACATCTTCAGGTGTTATGTGCGGCTCCCCATTAGATTCTTGTTCTTGTGAAGGACCGACTTCATCAGAGAATGAATCTCTAAACACTTCTGAATCAGTATCCGAGTTTTCATTAGGTTCATTTAGGTTTTCCACGGCTACTTCGACATCTTCTTTTCGCAATTCTTTGCCTTTTGCAAAGATAAGGGCGGTTTCTATTACATTTCTGAGCTCTCGAACGTTACCGTACCAATTGATCCTTTGAAGGTATTTAATCGCCTCCGGGGCTATATCGGTGATTAATTTATTGTAACTTTCGCTTAATTGGGAGACAAAATCATGCGCCAAGGGCGCGATATCTGAACGCCTACTACGGAGCGGCGGAATCTGAATCCGAAAGAGGTTAAGTCGATAGTAGAGATCTTCCCTAAATTTTCTTCTTGTAACCGCGGTTTTAAGGTTTTTGTTTGTTGCAGCGACCACTCGGACATCAACCTCAATGATTTCTTCGCCACCGATCGGTGAAAATTCTTGCTGCTCCAGTACCCGTAGAAATTTCACTTGGACTTCAGGCGACATCTCGCTGACTTCATCCAAGAACAAGGTCCCGCCGTTGGCTTGTTCAAATATACCGCGATGCTTCCGAATAGCAGTCGTAAAAGCCCCTGCTTCATGTCCAAAGAGTTCGCTTTGAATGAGTTCTGGCGAAAACGCCCCACAGTTGATGACTTTGAACGGCTCATTTCTACGCGGGCTATTGTCATGAATGGCTTGCGCGATGACTTCTTTACCAACACCTGTTTCACCCGTGATGAGGACAGTTGCTTCCGTAGGCGCAACTAAATTTACGGATTGAAAGACCGCTTGCATCTGCGCCGATTCGCCGATAACATTCCTTGTAACGTTCTGTATCTGAGTCGCAGTTTTCCCATTCATTTTATTTTCCTTGCTTTTTGATGAAAATCACCTTTATAGGATTTGATGGTACTCGGCAAGTGCTAAGGAGAAATCACCTCGTTCTCCTAAGAGCAGTGCCTTCTCGCGTCGGTATTCTCTATTCTGCGGATCAACATCGAGCTGAGATGTCAGCCGTTGGATCTCCGCCTCCGAGTTAACACGAATCTCACTCAGTTTCAAACTCGTCTGTCCACGTTCAATACAGTCTTGTAATCTCTCTCGGAACCACAGCGCAGGCAAAGTACTCCGGAGTGTGCCCGCATAAGGTTCGCGATTGCTTTCAATAGCTAAACAGAACTCCTTAAGCTGACCAGAAGCACCTTGGACATTCGCCGAAATTTCCTCATCTCCGCTGCCCATCCTGAAAGTGTTCTCCTGAGAGAAGCACTTCCACGTCTGAAGATCGCTCCAGATGTAAGAGGCACCTCCAGTAATTTCAATTTTATGATACGAGTCGTTTCCCCACTGACGATTGGAAGTTTGGCAGAACGTACAAAGCGCCCCCTGCGGAAATCTAATAGTGCACGCGAGGTTCGGTGCCCCATTTCTGGAAGCCATTACGGTCACCTCTTCAGGCAGCACTGTATACTCCACAAAGAGTCGCCGGACTATCTCAAAGACAATCTGGAAATGTGAATCCCCAAACTTCAACAAGTCGTTTAAATACGGCACGCGTCCTATTCCGAGCAAAAACCGCATGTCTTGAATAATTCCAAAACCGGAACCACTGACAATACGTAAGATTTCCTGAACACACCTGCCAAATATGAACCGTGTGCCTGTCATAACAAGCCGGTTATATCTTTCAGATGCTGCAGCAAGGTGGAGCCCCTCTTCTAAAGAGTTAGGAGGGGTCGGAGACAAGACATGGATACCTGCAGCAAGTGCAGATTCAATCAGTTGGACACGCGGCATACTTGCCTTCTCGTCTGAGACAATGATAACGCCATCTAATTTCGGATGCGTTGTATTGAACATTTCTTCAGGACTCTCAAAGAAATCACACTCGAAAAATGAGGCGAACTCCTCAACACGGGCACGGTTTTCGGGAATGGTACTGGAATTTGCGATGCAGTTTACACGCAATTGAACAGGATACAAGGCGCGAAACAGCCACGGTTGTATCTGTTCTCCAGAGTAAACGACACCGATCCTCATAATTCCCTCCCGTAATCGTAATGGTTTTTCATTCCCTCTACTTCAGTGACGTGTTTGTTTGCTGCTGAGATCTCGGTTTGCGTCCATCGGTCAATAGCGTTCTTTATCTCCGTGAGGGTTGTCTGGTACAGCGGTTGAATTTCAGATTCTGTCTTAGAAAGGCGTTCCGCTATCTCTTGGATAGGTTTTTTTAAAACCGTGAGACACCCTACCTGAAATTCAAATAAACCTCTAAGTCGTAAGGTTAGTGCCAACATCCCCCACCATTTGCTATTGACCTCATCAATCAATTGGGCGCCGCCAATCAATGGGCGCGATAGCGGGTTATTTTCTTTAGGTAAACACAAAATATCAACTGCGGCAGCTATAGTGAGGTTTTGAAGGCCTTCCCAACGCGCGTTGCCGCTCCACACATCAGCCACAGAAAAATTGTGCGTCTGTTCTACAGTGCGACAAAACACCTCATGCTGCACCAAATTAGCAGCGCGCCTATCAACTAAAAGATCTAAGGCAATCGCGTAAACATTCCGTCCATAAGAAACAGCGTCATTGATGCGAGCGGTATTTCTTACAGCTAAGTTGGGACCCGATCTTGGAACCCGCAACTTGGCTGAGTAAACTGCTGAATCGTAGTATTTTAAAAATTCTTCTCGTGTAATTTTCGCCACATCCCTTCATTTGCGCTTTCGTGTTAGCGGCGTGTTTGCAAGCGGCTGACTGCCATGGGTTTGCCATCCTCTTCAGGGTAGAATATTTCAGCGTCTGTCGGGGCAGAAGGGATGGGGCTCTTTTTTCTATAAGTTGCCATCGGGTTCTCCTTTTCCGTCCGATGCGTGAAAACAGGGTTCAGCGTTTGAAGCACGGTAAATTCTATAGAGTGTGTTAATTATAGCCGAAAATCGAGAGGCGGGTCAAGGATTTTATGATCGGTTCGGTTTTTCTGCGAAAAACCTTTCAGTTATAATAGGTCAAATCTGATTTTTGTTGAAATAAAAATAAAAAACCCTATATCTAACTACTAATTTCAGTCGGTCGACGCGCGGATCATTGGGGATTTCGATGTAAAAAATTCTGATAGAATGTGTAACGGACCCACCCTATCAGACACAGTTCCACTATCTATCATCAATTTTCAAAATGTAACTGGAAGAGAAATGTAGCATTATAGGACTCCTACAAGGGTAGCGAGATCGGTGTACCAATTTGCGAGGAACGATACGTCGCTTCTGCCAACTCGATACCGTCTCTACCGATGCATCCGTGGGTTGTCGGTTCCGCTTCACCCGCGATGCACTGGCACCAGTGGTCAATGCTTGCACCTTTCGCCGCCATCCCCCAATATCGCTGTTCACGTTGTGCATCTGGCACGTTACGGTAGGTGTCGTCATCCGGTGCCGAGGCAGAGAATTCTGCAGCGGCTTCCATATCATGGGTTTTCCAGCGGAGTCCGTGCCGAATCAGTGTCGCGGAGCCTTTGCTCGTGACAAGACCGTTCCCGCTATTCCCGATCTCCGCTGCCCAACTCTTAATCATCATGCCGACACCGCCGTTTTTGAAATGCACAGTTAAGACGGCGTTGTTTTCAACGGCTTCATCAGCGGGTGGATAGGTGCCCCCAAGCGGGACATGGCTCGTGAACCCATAGACAGTGGAGGCGGGACCATAGAGCCACAACCAAATATCGAGATTGTGAATAGCTTGCTCCACCAACATACCGCCAGATTCCGCTTTCACAAAGAGCCACGGATGCCGTTCCGGTGAAAACCAACCGACCTGATTAGAATACGCCATCTGCAGTGTGCCGAGCGTGCCATCGTCTAATAGCGACTTCAGTTTCATGTATCCCGGATCGAATCGCATCATATAGGCGACCATCAGAATAACACCCGCATCTTCAGCAGCGGCGATCATTGCGTCACCCTCGGCGACATTACAACACATCGGTTTCTCCATCAAGATGTGTTTACCGGCATCAGCGGCAGCACGCGTAATTTCGAGGTGCGGGCGCGGGTGGACGCAGACATCAACAGCGTCTATATCCGATCTATCTAGCAGCGCACGATAATCTGTGTAAGCATCTGCACCAAATCTATCTGCTTGTTCGTTTGCGGATGCTTCATTGATATCAGCGATTGCAACAATGTCTGCACGGCGCGTCGGTTCTTGATAATAAGGTGCGTGAAGACCGCGGAAAATGCCACCACATCCAATAATACCAACTCTGATTTTATCCATTGAATTTCTCCTTTAGCCATCCCACTTTAGCAGCCTCTTGTTGTAGGAGCGAGCTGGGCTCGCGATACCGATCCTTTAACCTTCATGCTTGTGACTGCTACTTTTAAGGATCGGAGGCAGTCCTTCATCCCCTAAGAGTGTAAGTGCCTCCGCGATAATCGCGTGTTGTAATTCCGGGTTGTTCGGTTCACCAAGCGGATAACCAAATCTATACGATACCGATAACGCACGCGGTGGCTTCACTCTCTTCGTTATGCTTTCATCAAGCGTTATAGAAGTGGTCGATACGCCTGCTGCTTCAACAGCACGCTGAATCAATCCTACAGATTGATTACACATCGGTCAGACAGGGGTTAAGAAGGCAACATCAACACCATCGGCTTTGAGCATCTGCCCGACTTCAGGCGCGGTTTCTTTAATAAGCCGTTTCGGCTTCGTAATGGACCCCATGAAACTGAAGTGTCTATCGTTGAGTGAACCGATTTTACCTGCGTTTTCTAATTCTCGAAACCGATCCAGTGGCAATACGAGGTTTATATCACTCTCTGTACCGCTTGCGTCGAAAGCCTTACTTCTATGTCCAAGCGCGAGGACTTGTGTCTCGATTGCGTTTGGTATTTCTCGGTATGAACAATCACCACCTATAATCCTATCGTCGTAAGGTTTTTGCTCTGGGAGATGCAAGCCAGCAGTTGTAATGAGCGCGACACGGCATCGGTTTAGTTCCTTGTGAAGGGGTGTATTTGGAGGTGTGCCACCGTAGGACTTGACCGGGTATGCCTTCATAAAAAACCGGTATAAATTGTCCAGTTTGAACATAGATGCCATACCTCGTATTAGCCATTCGCGAAGATAAGCCGTGTCCGGTTCTGACACGGGAGTTGTATCGTCCGTCCGGTGATGCCGCTCTCAATCATGGCGAACCCGATTTCATTGACAGCAGTATAGTCATTCCGGGCACAATGCGGTAGGGGGCCACCATCAAGATAATCGGTAATCTGTTTGTAGGCAATTTTAAAAGGACTGGCGTTTTCGGGGAGGTCAAGGGTGGCGTTATCAACCAATTTACCCGCTTTATGGACGGTCGCGCCACTGTAAAATCCTGTCTGAACGCTGCCTTCGTCGCCAAGAACATCAACAGAGAAACCGCCGCGGGTTCCGTGGTTTCCGACATGGAAACCGATAACCCCGCTCTCAAATTGGATGGTTGCACCGACAACAGCGGGTTCAGGTTCGTAAGACTCTGGCACATCACCACCCCCCGAAACGAAACCCGTCACAGCAACCGGATCATAGCCAGCGAACTGACAGATCATATCTGTGGTATGAATAGCGAAGGAGAGCACACCTCCGCCGCAATACCCGATAACGGTTTGCACCTCACCGATGAGTCCGTCCTTGATAAGCGATTGGAGGCGGATTAGATGCGGTCCCCAGTGTCGTGTATAATCCACAACGATAGGGATACCTTTCGCATCGGCACCCGCTGTCATTGTGTCAACTTCTTCAAGGGAACATCCGGCGGGTTTTTCAAGGAAGATGGCTTTAATGTCTGCTCTCAAGACGTTTTGCATCACCTGAAAATGATGCGGTCCGCGTACACAGACAGCGACGATGTCTAAATCTTCGCTTTCAAGCATCTGGACATCTGTTTCATAGTAGTTGATGGAGTTATCTGGGAAGCCGGGTCCCCAGGTCTGCTGGAATTCTGCTTGGCGTTCTGCGGACATATCCGCGACTGCGACCAACTCGGTTGTCTCGCAAAAACGGATACCGCCTGTGTGACAATACGGATAAGCGTCATCAGGCGTTGAGTAACGGGCGGCAATGCTGCCTAACCCGATAATACCGACACGATACATTGGAATTACTCCTTTTTCGAGGATTGCCAAGAGGATAGCACAGAAGCAGGAAATTAGCAAGTTGAATAAGAATAGGACTTACGCAAACAAGCGATAATACCCGTTGCATAAGTCCTAAAGAAAATTGGTAGAAGTACTCGATTATTAGCGCGTTAGTGTGCGGGTTGCTTCAACTTACCCCATAAGGTCGTCCGCGTATTCGCAGCCGGAGAAACAGCGAGAAAACCGGAGGGTACCCACGCAGGAGAATAATCCATCGCTTGATGCGTTGTGATTTGGTGGGGCTTACCGCCCGCATTCAATCGGATGAGATAGATGTTTGAATCACGGTTCGCGTTACCCCACGGATTTTCCAGCTCCGACATACAAGCAATCCAGTCCCCGTCCGGAGACCATGCCGGTATTTCGCTCCAAGTATCAATCGGGGACACCCGTCGACTGTTCTGTCCGTTTGCATTCATGACAAAGATGCCGCTTCCTTTGTAATAGGCGATCTTTTTACCATCTGGGGACCAACTCGGCGCTATTCCACTGGCAAGTTTTCTGAGAATCCTTCCGTTGGTATTCATCACATAGATATCGCCGCTGTCATTACGGATGGAATAAAAAGCAATGGAGCGACTATCTGGGGACCACGCCGGTGCTGAGTTGTATTTGCCTTTATTGGTGAGCTGCTGTAAATTCTCACCGTTAACATCCATTTTGTAGATGTCATAATTTCCCTTCCGGTCAGATGAGAAAGCGATCCACTTCCCGTCTGGCGACCAGGCGGGATGGTTGTCATGTGCTGGGTGGTTTGTCAACCGACGCGCCGTTTTCTTATTTAGATCCATCACATAAATTTCGCCTTTGCCATCTCGATGTGACACATACGCAAATGAACGACCACTCGGTGACCATGTAGGGGAATGGTCGGCTGCTGAGTGATTCGTTAGGTTGCGGAGATTTTTGCCGTCCGTATCAATGACATAAATCTCAAGGTTTCCTGATCGGAGCGATGAGAAGGAGATATATTGCTTGCCAGGGACCTGTGCGCCGAGATTCATCGCAAACAGATTGCTACTTAACACCAACGCGATGCCAAACACTAATTGTGCGTATTTCGTTTTCATTTCCGAATTCCTCCAAAAAATTAGCCTGCCGCAGTTAGGCAGTTGATAGGAAAAGTGTAGCAAATATGATGCCAATTCCTAACCGACGCATATATCGGGCTGCATCTTCGGTGTTCAGTCCCGTGAGTCGCTGTTCTGTCAAATTATGGATGTCGTTGTCCATAATTTGAACGTTATGGTTCTGGATGGGGTGTTATATCGGTTGAATTTACGCTGAAATCATTGTAAAATAGATGTAGCACTTAGGCAAGTTTGAACGATTTGTATAGTGTTTTTTTAATTTCCGACTTACGCAGCCCCCGCGCAGGCGGGGTTTGAAACCCCGCCTGCAGTGCGTCGGATATCCGTTATCATCGAAAAATGCGTAAGTCCTATAATTTATACGTCTGAAGTAGTGCTGGCTAAACCAGTGGCTACAAAACGTATCTACTGGAGATGTCCGCAAATCTCATGCGACTTTTAGTATCAATTCATCTTATTTTTTTCGTTATTAGTGGCATCGCATCCGCCGATCCGTGGCTGTGCGGCACACCGCTTCTGCACCAAGAACACCTCGCGCAATATCCTCCCGAAGAAGTTCCCGCTGCGCCCGCCGCACCCGTTCAAATCGGGCAGATAGAACGATTTTTTATTCACATCCCAGAAGCAGAGGTAACCGCCACCTGTATCGCTAAAAGCAAACACCTCTACGTCTATATCGAAAATTCGGTGCGCGATATGCTCACCGATGCCGAAGCCGTCGCAATCGCAAAAGAATTTGACACACGCATCTACCCGAACGTCCGAAAATGGATGGGAACCGAATGGAAACCCGGACTCGACAGAGACAATCATATAACTTTGCTCATGCACGATGTCGGTATGAACAACTCAGGACTCGAATACGGCGGTTATTTCGCACCCACGGATCAGCTACCGACGGAACCGAATAGCAATCGGCGTGAAATGCTTTATATGGATATTTTCCAGTTCAGAGAACGTTCCCGGCACACCTTTTATAGCAGCCTAGCACACGAATTTGCGCATCTTGTGAATTGGTTTCAGAACGGCGGCACAACCGATCAGCGATGGTTAGAAGAAGGCACAGCAAGTTTTGTTGAATGGGCAGTCTACGGCAATGTACATACTCTCTTTGTTGATGGGTTTCTCGCGAATCCGAGTGTCCCACTCGTTTATGCGAACACGAGAGATGTCTATTACGGCGGGGCATTCATGCTCATGCTCTACCTCTATGAACAGTATGGCGGATCCGAACTTATCCGCAGTATCATAGCGACAGATGCACTCGGTGAACATGCGATTGATGCAGCCTTAGCAGGCAGCGGGAAAAGTGAACGTTTTGCGGAAGTCTTCCTGAATTGGGGTCTCGCGAATTGGCTGAACGCTCAGGCAAAAGGTAAAAAACTCGGCTATTCCGCTTTGAAGAATCGAAAGGTAAGTGCACGGGTGCCGCGCGTCTTCAACTATCCAAGCGGTGCAAATAATATTCGTATAGATCAATGGGGGGCGCATTATACACACCTTGAAAACTTACCTAAAACCCTCGACATATTGGTCACCGGCACGCATTCTGGGCGACTCTACGCAACGACTCTCTATCTCCCGCCTAATGGACGCGCGATCGTTAAACCCACTCGGTTTGATACCCAAAACAGAGGGCACATTCAATTCAAAGAACTTCAGCGAGATGGTGAGATCTTGCTGATGATAACAGCAGATGCACCGCAGATCGTTCAGTACGTCGCTGAAGATATGCATGTTGATTTTGAAGTGGGTGCATTACGTGAGCAAATATCGGATACCATACCTGATGCTGTAACATCCGATCTCGGCAGTCGCACCCAACCGAGTCCGTTTCCGACGGATCTCAAGCCCGGAACGCAGCTTGAACCGATGACCCAGATCCATCTCGCAAGCGACTATACCGATGTGATGATGGATGGAACAGATGCCCCCTACCTTTATGCAGCAAGCAATTGGGGATTTGAAATCTTCTCATTGACCGAACCGACAAAGCCTGTCCGCGTCGGTGAAATCGCTACACCCGGACGGGCACAATCTGTGGTCGTTGATGGCGATACTGCTTATGTCGCTGATGGTGCTGCAGGTGTACACGTTATTGATATTGCAATCCCAACAGCCCCCAGCGTTATAAAGACACTTGGCGGATTCATAGATGCCCGCAAAGTCCAGATCGCCGGCGAAAATTTATACGTACTCGATCAAACACGTGGAATGCTCGTCTACAATCAACACAATGTCCGCAACGCCCAGACCCCCCGGCCGCGGCGTTTCTTTCGCACTGGCGGTGCACCTATCAACGTTGTTATCCACAACGATACGGTTTACTTGAGCGATGACAGACACGGATTGTACATTCTTGAACCGAGTCCTTTCGGTAATTTTACCTTTCAAAGTATTGTGCCTATTTTCGCTGCCGCTTATGTGATTGAAGAGACAGAAGATGTGGCGTACGCTTACGTCGCTTCAGGTAATCTTACTTTAGTTGACGTTACGGATACTCAAAACCCCGAACCAAGTTTCCGATTAAACACCCCAGGACTCACGACGAATATCCTACTTCGGGACGATACTGTCTATCTTACGGATCAACAGGCTGGATTACATATCATGGATGTGCGGAACCCACAACAGCCACAGCGAATTTCCTCACAACCTACGTTTGGCAACGCAACTGACATAGCAATCCGAGAGACGTTGGCTTATGTCGCTGATGGGAAAGGCGGTATTCAGACAATTGATGTCAGTACCACTGAATCACCAAAGTGGCTACACCGCTATGCATTTGGCGGCACTGTTTATGGGCTTGATGTTGTGGAGACAGCAGAAGACGAGCGGACTGTCTATGTTGCAAATGGAACGGGTGGATTGCGTACCCTCGAATTTACAACCCCTTATCACGGTACTTTGACCCAAAACTTATCACTGCCTACAGATACGCTTGATTTTGACGACCCGTTTGGTACGACTAACTGCACCAAAATTCGTGTCCGAAACAGGTACGGCTTTGTTGCAGCTGAGACAGGTATGTTCGTCGTCAATCTCGCAGCGAATACAATCGTGGCACACATACCGACAGTCGCGCCTGTTTCGGACATTGCGTTGCACGGAGACTACGCCTATCTTTGCGCAGAATCCTTAATTGTCGTTGATAGCCGAGCCCCTCAACAGAGTAGAATTGTATCGGAACGCGATATACCTGGAAGTGCCTACCGCGTTGCCATAGACGCGTCTTCACCTTCACATGCCTATGTCGCTGCACTTGAAGGTGGACTGCATATCTTTGACATTACAACCCCTGCTGCGCCACGCCCTACAGGAAATTACGCTACACAAGGAAATGCAACCGGCGTTACACTCGCAGAAGAACGGGCATATTTGCTGGATAGCGGCGTTGGTGTTGTTGTGCTTGATGTATCTGAACCGAATAGACCGAAGTTGCACGGCGTATATGAGAGCGATGCCCTCCCGATTGATGCGCAGATCGGTGGAAACCATCTCTACCTGCTTAATAGCACAGGCATTCAACTCATTGACGCACGCACGCTGACGGCAACCTCGTCCGTTGTTTACAAAGGTAGTGAACTCTGGTTTCCATCTGAATTGCAGTTAACAGACACTGCCCTTTACGTGGCGGATCTGTATCAAATCCGTATTTTTCGCGTACATCCAGAGGGACACTCGCTTGCCGTGGAGGAGACTATGCCATCTGAATGGACACCCGACGCTGTTAAGTCTACACCAATCAATTATTTAAGCCAAAATTTCCCAAACCCATTTAACCCAGAGACATGGATACCGTATCAACTGGTCTCAGATGTAAATGTGTCCCTCTTTATATATGATGCTCAAGGAAAACAGATTTATACCAAAGTGCTTGGTCACCATAAAGCCGGTTCGCACACCGCTTATTGGGATGGACGTAACGCTGTTGGTGAGGCTGTCGCAAGCGGCGTATATTTTTATTCAATCCAAGCAGGAGATTTCCACGCGACCCGAAAAATGTTCATCCAACGGTGATTTCCATCCTTGTTTCGCGCACCTATTATTTTATCAAAAACTGTTTTGATTCAAGGAACAACTGAATAGCAAAAATTTTGTAACGCAAATTGACAAAAAGACGTTGAATTGAATTAGTCCAATACAGTTTAACAAACTTATGCTCACTTTTACAACCTTTCATAACTGTAGGTATAAAGAGAACAAAGAGATTTTCAAGGAGAAGGATAACATGGCTAGGAACAGCGTAACAGGGCGTTTCCGAGACGTTGAAATAGCATTCACCATCGATGGTAACTGTACCATGATGAGTGTACGGAATCTGGTTAATGAGGAAAAACGGGTGCGTGTGATGTACCAGAAACTTGCAGCGAGCGGACTCGCTAATTGGGTGAATTTTCAGTTAACCAGCGCGCCCATTTTGCGTCGCCTCCCAACAGAGATTCTTGAAGCATATCGCTTGACTTTCTTTGTTGATGATGCGGACCCCGTTTCTGCCCGTATTGAAAAAATAGTAACTGAATTGAACGCACTCAACCCCGAGATGCCAACGGAAAAAAAGACACCGCAAGAGATAGCGGAATTGAGCGGACCCACACCTGAATCAATAACAGCGGATCAGGACGAAGTTGATGCACCCACATTGAAGATCCCAGAAGAATCTGCAGTCGCGCCTGTTACCCCCTCTTCAGAGATGCCTAACTATGGAGACGAAACCCCTGCTTCTGGGGATGAAACGACGCAGCAAATAGAAGACGGAATAGAAAATTCCCTCCAAACAGAGATTCCGGAACTGCTTGGAATTGATAGAGACGAAAACGAATCTCTCAAATCCGAGGTTGAAGCAGAAGAGCAAGTAGAAGAAGTAGCAGCCCCGCATACTTCAGAAGTAACTCATCCGAACCCAGTGGCTCCAGAGAACGAACAAAAGCAGGAAGAAAAACTTGTACCTACACCGATCGTAATGAAACTCCCCCTAACTCAGAAAGCCGTGCCTGTGTCACAAATCGTGGATTCTAACGCAGAATTCAAGATTACAGTTCCTACGCTTCCGCCGAGTGCCCTCGTAGAACAACGAAAAGCACAAGCCGCAGCGTTGAATGCCACAGTGAAATCTGGGCACCGCGCTTCAAGATCGAAAGAGAAAGGTGTTTTCGGACAACTTGCCCAAACGTTGGGGCTTGCCGCTGGTGGTCGGCGCGGTAAAACTTATTACCGGGAAAAAGGTGAAGCGATTCAGAACGAATTTCAAGACCAACTCGCTAAGTTGGAACGGGATTACAATGAGGGATACGGATTCAATCTTTTTAATTCTTGGGGCGTGGATACACTCAACGAAGAGGAAATCGCAATCTTGCTCCTAAACCTCATGGTGAACGAAGTGATCGCATGGCAGAAAGAAACCGGACGTCCTACGCCTGAAACCGAGCAGCTGGCTCAGGTGCTTACTGAAGTGGATACAAGGCTCCGGCAGACACTTAAGCAGACACGCGGCACCGCTACACCGTCGCCAACACTGTTCCCAGATCTCCTCGCTGAAAACGAACGCGATTTGGAGAAAATCCAAAATGAATGTGATGCCTATCTCCACCGTTTCGCCAGTAAACTCACTGAACAAGAGAAAAATCACGCTGCAAAAATTGAAGTGCTGATCTTCAAAAAGTTCCTCATTGAGTTTATACGAGACTATCTTTTTGTTGAAGTCGCAAAGCGTACACGAGGCAATGAATTACCCGAACGCCTTGATTGGTTCTTGGATCTCGTCAACTCTGAAGTGATCCCAATCGAAGTCGGAAAAACGAAAGTTTCACCGAAGCATCACAAGGTGAAAGATGCACGTCCGAGCGAGTGCGAGCCAGGCACGATTATCGAAGTCGTCACGCACGGATTGCAATCCAAGGATGGAAGACGTATCAGTCAGATGGCTGTCGTCATTGAAGCGGAGTAACTGGATGAAAATCGCCGATACCTTGATCCAAAAGGTGGATCAGATACCACAAGTAGACCTGGGTTATTTTCCGACACCCCTTCAAGAATGTCCTCGGCTTTCTGAGACACTCGGTGGACCGCGTATCCTTATGAAGCGCGAAGATTGCTCAGGTTTAGCTTTTGGAGGCAACAAAGTTCGGCAGCTGACTTTCACAATTGGCGACGCGGTCGCACAAGGAGCGGATACAATTGTACATGGCGCGGCTTCCCAGTCCAACCACTGTAGACAAGCTGCCGCCGCCTGCGGCAAACTGGGTCTCAACTGCTATCTACGTCTCGCCCGAGACCATAAGAGTATCCTCCAAGGGAACCTGTTGTTAGATAATTTGGCTGGTGTGGATGTCGAGATTGTCGATGCTCCGTTTGGTCCCGAATTGGATGTGGTGAAGTACGAACTGGCAGAAAAACTCAAGACGCAAGGGTTGAAACCTTACGTCGTTGCGTCGCCACGTTCAACCGCACTTGCTGCTGTCGCTTTTACGTGGTGCATCGCTGAAATCGCGCAACAACAACAGCAGTTGGGCATTGATGCCGATTGGATTTATACATGTTCCGTTGGTGGCACACAAGCAGGACTTGTCCTCGGTACAAAAACGCTTGAACTGAAGATGAAGCCGTTCGGTATCGCACCCATTGTTTGGGAAGGTAAACTTGAACGGATGCGCACCGCCGCAAACAGCGCAGCCGAACTCTTGGAATTAGATACCCGCGTCGCCGACGCTGATATTCAAAATACAGACGACTATATCGGGCAGGCTTATGGCTACCTCACCCCCGAATGCATTGATGCTCTCAAACTCGTTGCCAAAACTGAGGGAATCTTCCTTGATCCGGTCTATACTGCTAAGGCGATGGCGTGCCTTATAGATCATATCCAACAAGGCAAACTTGGACGCGACGATACCGTCATCTTTCTTCATACCGGCGGCACGCCAGCACTCTTCGCATATCAAGAAGAACTCACCGCCGATTTGTAGCCTTACCCCCAACTCGACAGCAGTAGCTTCCGTATACATTGCTATGGTGCTGGTCCCGCGCGATAGCATTTAAGCACCTCTATCTTTTCTCTTGCCTTTTTTCCAAAAACTGCTATTATTTTAGCTAATTACGTAAAGAAAACTTCCAAAATATGTCCTATATCCACCGTCCACATGATAACTACTACGCGCCAAGTGAAAGCCTAAAGCATCTGTTTGAAGAACTGGTCGTACAACCATTTGAACACAATCTACCGGCACTCGCGGCGGATGTTAGAGATACAAAAATATACTACTGGGAAGACATCGCCCGCATTCTGAGTCAAGGGCAGAGCAATTTTGATGATGTGTCATTTGATAAAGCATCCAGTGAGTATTATTTCCCAAAAGACAAGGTCTCCATCTATTGTGTCCATCACATGCCTCGCCACCTTTTCGGTTCTTATCACATCTTTACGAATTGCCTCACACCAATAAACGAAAATAATAAAGTTGTGTTCATTGACTTCGGTTGTGGTCCATTAACTTCCGGTATCGCTTTTCGAGCTTTTGTAGGACAGCGCGATATTACTTATTTCGGAATTGATAGTTCGCAAACCATGCTCGATAAGGCTGCATCAATCAACACATACGGTCCTAACAGATATCAAGAGCCTTTCTTTGACAAATTTGAGTTAAGCCGCGACACCGATAATTTGGTCAAATTACTGGACAGGTACATTGAAAACGGCGATCAGACACAGATTCTATTTAATTTTTGCTATTTTTTCTCGAGTCCGACATTAGACATCAATAACTTATCTAACCCACTCATTCAGATTGTAGAAAAATACGATCAGCATAAAATGTGCTTCGTGTACCACAATCCTGATCATCGCTCACTGTCCAAGTCCGGTCGTCTGAAAATGTATGGTAAATGGGAAAAACTTAAAACGAACCTATCGGCGATTAGAAGTCAAATAACCCAATCAGGTGTTGAAACGTTTTCTTATCATAGACTCATAAACGGCTCACTGCACAACAACGCCAAAGCCTACTATGAAATCCTTTGCGACGAGGAAAAATAAAAAAATAGCCGTCACGGCTATAGAATGAGGCACGTGACGGCTATAAAATTTTTTAACACTTGCTTTGTTAGGTTAGAACCGGTCTGCCTTAACCTCGCCCCATTTCGTCGCCAATTTTTCTTTCGCATCAACAGGGAACGGTGTCTCACGGTTCAGATCGTCTTCCGGTTCGCCTTCAAAGTATCGGAAGTTATCAATCCAGAAATCAACATCGGACTGAGCGATTGACAGTCCGACCCACATGTCTCTCTCAACATCGGCATTTGAATTGAAGGTGATATGATACTCCATCCAGTCGGGTCCTAACAGATTGATGGCACCACCTTGGTAGAAGGTCCAAGGATCGTGTTGCATCTGGATACTCAACGCCACTTCCCGCGGTTTCTCGGAGCGGGCCCAAAAAATCACGGTGTACGTCTCACCCGACTTCATTGAGGCATCCTTCTGTCTAACCTTCGCATGCCATGCGGTACCTGTCGCTTTATGCCCAATAACCTTGAGCGACTGTTTTCCATGCTGCGGATTTTTCTTATCAATTTCCATCGTGTAGAGGCCACCACGACCGCAACACGCGCCGTCCTCTAAACCCCAAGCAGCTAAATCCTCTTCAAAACTGTGGTTTTCAAGGAGGAGTTCGCCTTCTTTCCATTTGCCCCAGTCTATTGGGGTTCCCGCAAAAACACTCAAACCTATGAGCAGCGTGAGTACGCACACGCTAATAGTAATAGATTTCGTCACGTTAATTTTCTCCCTTGTGTATTAAAGTTCAATATAGAAATTAAGTCTCGCCTCGCATCAAAGATTCTACTTCAGGTAGAACTTGTGCAACTGCCGCCTGATCAACGCTGTCCGCGACGCTGCTATAACCGGCTGTGTGAATCATCTCCACGAGGTTTTGTTTGAGTTGTTCAATCGTCCATGCGACTGAATCCGGTACACTCGCTTTATCGAGAGACCGTTGGTCATTCTTTCCCGCCGGATCGTAGTGATAGTGTGGGTCCTTGCGGAAGCAATCGAAGCGGAGCAATTGAATATTTTCGCCGTCCGCTTCACCATAAACACGCACAGAGGGACCGCCGTCTGCGCCGAAATTACGCTCATCGACGTGGAGTTCAACACCACCGACTTCAAACACTTTTTCGCTCATTATTTTACCCCCAATTGCCAAAAGTATAAACATATTTTACACAAAAGTTATAGATATGTCAACAAAAAGTTTGCAGTAGAACAAGACTACAATTCCTCACTATTTACCCAAAATCTTTTTTATAGTTTTTACTATAAAAAAACTTGCAAAAAGAATACCGATATGGTATACTATTAATAAATTTTGGACTTGTCAAAATTAAAATGAAACAACAGATGCTTGACCGCTTTGGGCGGATCCATACGAATCTCAGAATCTCAGTTACGGATGTCTGCAATTTTCGATGCATCTACTGTATGCCGGAAGACATGACTTTCATGCCAGACTCGGCCCTCATGACTTATGACGAGATTCTGCAGCTTGCGCGCATTTTCGTTGCGTTAGGTGTCAACAAAGTACGTATTACAGGGGGCGAACCACTTGTCCGTCCCGACGTGCCAACACTCATAAAACGATTAGCGCAGTTAGAAGGTCTCAAAGATATTAGTCTAACAACGAATGGCATCGGGCTTATTAACCAAGCACAAGCACTTTATGATGCTGGGCTCCGTCGGATTAATGTGAGTTTGGATACACTTAACGAAGCGAAGTTCGAGCAGATGACGCGTCGGAAAGTGCTCTCACGTGTGCTTGAAGGGCTTAAGACGGCACACAACTGCGGGTTCAATCCGATTAAAGTCAACGCTGTCGCCATGCGCGGCTTTACCGATGATGAGATCGTCGATTTAGCCACCTTTGCACGCAAAAATAACTATCAACTCCGGTTCATCGAATTTATGCCGCTTGATGCAGATGATGTGTGGGGTCGGAACATGTACGTGCCCGGAAAAGAGATTATCGAACAGATTAACGCTGTCTACCCGCTCACACCGGTAACCTTGAACGGTGAGGCAAAGAGCGATACTGCACAACGTTATCGGTTTTCAGATAACGGGAACGAAGTCGGTGTTATACCCTCTGTGAGTGAACCGTTTTGTGAAAATTGTAACCGGGTCCGCCTCACTGCTGATGGAAAGTTTCGGACCTGTCTCTTCTCATTAACAGAAACGGATCTACTTACGCCATTGCGCGAAGGCGCAGCAGATAAAGTGATTACGGACTTAATTCTTGATGCGGTTAAACAAAAAGAGGCAGGACACAAGATTAATGCCGCAGACTTTATTAAACCCGAAAGAAACATGTCGAGGATCGGCGGTTGAGGTGCCTTCTACAGCGACATGCACGAGAATTCTATCACGACGCAGACGTAAGAAAAAAGAACACGATATTTTTTAAGGAGTATAAACCAACGGATGAGCATAGATTTGGCGATTAAAAACTTGCACATTAGTGTGCAAGGGAAACCAATTATCAAAGGATTAAATCTAACTGTAAAACAGGGTGAAATCCACGCGCTTATGGGTCCAAACGGCTCTGGAAAAAGCACCCTTGCCAAGGGTTTAATGGGACACCCGCTTTATGACATTGATTCTGGGGAAGTGATTTTTAGTGGCGTTGATATTCTGGAATTGGAAGCGAATGAACGCGCGAGACTCGGACTCTTTCTCGCCTTTCAGTATCCGACAGCGATTCCCGGAGTCAGTTTGGCGAATTTTCTACGGCTCGCTGTTAGCGCAGTCCGGGCAAAAAACGGAAACGAGTCGGACAAAGACGGACTCATTCCGATGCGCGAATTCCGTCGTGAACTCCGCGAGAAGATGCAACAACTCGGCGTTGATGATTCTTTCGCGAGGCGATACCTGAATGATGGGTTTTCCGGCGGTGAAATGAAACGCGCTGAAATCCTACAACTCGCAATGCTGGAACCGAAAATCGCTATTCTCGATGAAACGGATTCCGGACTCGACATTGACGCCGTCCGAATCGTTGGTGAAAGCGTTAATCAATTGATTGGACCGGACCTCGGCGTGTTAGTCATCACGCACTATCCACGCTTGTTGGACTACATCCGTCCGCAGTTCGTACACGTCCTGCTTGATGGAAGAATTGTTGAATCCGGTGGATGGGAACTCACGCAGTTATTAGAGGCAGAGGGCTACGATCCAATTCGCGAAAAACACGGTATTAAGGAGGAACAAAATGGCGAAGTCTGAAACGAACACTATGGAAGAACTCGGAATTAGTAAAGAATATCAATATGGGTTCCATGATGATGTTAAACCGACATTCAAATCCCGCAAGGGTTTGGACGAGGAAGTTATCAATCAGATGTGCGACATCAAAGGCGAACCCGACTGGATGCGTGAGTACCGGCTCAATGCTTACAAGATTTTCAAGCAGAAACCGATGACCAAATGGGGCGGCGATCTTTCCCAACTCGATTTCGATGACATCTACTACTATGTTAAAGCCTCTGACCGGAGCGAGCGGAGCTGGGACGATGTACCCGACGATATCAAGAAAACCTTTGATCGGCTCGGCATTCCTGAAGCTGAGCGGAAGTTTCTCGCGGGGGTTGGCGCACAGTACGACTCCGAAGTCGTCTACCATAACATCGTTGAAGAATTGGATAAAATTGGTGTTGTTTTCCTTGATACCGATACCGCTGTTAAAGAATATCCAGACTTGGTGAAGAAATACTTCGGTACAATCATCCCGTCTGCGGATAACCAGTTTGCAGCACTCAACAGCGCAGCCTGGAGCGGCGGCAGCTTCGTTTATGTGCCGCCCGGCGTAAA
>JAGFCB010000177.1 GCA_022394775.1 Candidatus Poribacteria bacterium | reverse complement strand
CTTGAGAAGGTGAGTTTTCGTGTGGAGCGCGGTGAATTCGTGTTTCTTGTGGGGCCGAGTGGTGCTGGGAAAACAACGCTGTTGCGTTTGTTATACGCTGATCTGATACCAATTGCTGGTGATCTGAGTGTGGTCGGACAAAAACTTGCAACGTTGGACAAGGTAAGTCTGCCCTACTTTCGACAGAAGATAGGACTTGTCTTTCAAGACTTTAAATTCTTGGTAGATAAGACGGTTCAGGAAAACCTTGCCCTACCACAGAAGTTGGTAGGACTATCATCGCGAGTCGTTAAAGAGAACGTCAATAAACTCCTGCATCAAATGGGGTTAAGCCATCATCGCGGTGCTTTACCAACGGAAATATCGAGCAATGAGCAACGACGGCTCGCTATAGCAAGGGCTGTTATCAACAATCCAGTATTGCTGATTGCGGATGCCCCGACAGAAGGTTTGGACCTCCGGCTTTCGCTTGAGGTCATGGCACTTCTTGATGCGCTTAATTTTCAAGGCATGACGATTTTCGTGACAACTACGGACCGCGAACTTGCTAAGAAATGTAATAAGCGGATTATTGAATTGCGAGATGGCGGCATCCATTGAGAGGAGGAGTCGTCAGTTATCAGAGTCAGAGTCGTCAGTCGTCAGTTAAGAGGTTCTGTTGTGGCGGTCGGAACAAAAGTCCCTGCCGCAGGTTCTTAACTGAAAACTGAAAACTGAAAACTATTCCCTCTGAAAACTGAAAACTAAAAATGGGCTATCGTCTTAAAAATGTTACATCTCATATTGCGCGTGCCGGTACTTCAAGCCTGATCGGTATCGTCGGCATCGGATTCATTACTACTTTACTTGCTACCTTGCTGTTAAACCATTCATTTATATTACAACAGGCCGAGTTTAGAAACCGGGCACCTACCCTTGTAGCCTTTCTGAAAGACACCGTAGATGAGGTAAAAGGGCGCACATTAGTCAGTCAGTTAGAAAAAAACGGGAAAATCCTCGCTGTAGATTATACTTCAAAGGCAGAGAAGCTCTCGCGCGGTGAAGCCGAGTTTCAGGATTTAGGCGTTCTGATTAAGGAAGCGTTTGCGGAAACCCAAGGCGTAAACCCATTTCCTGCATCACTCAACGTTTATATAGACGAGGAATTGATAACGCGTAAAGCATTAGAACATATTGTGTTGGATATTAAAGCACATGGCGAAATTGAAGATGTATTGTTGACTGGGCACGGGCAGCTGAGGGATCAATTACGTGATTCAGAACGAACAACGCTCGTCGGTATCGGTGTAACAGTTGTTGTCATGTGGTTCATTATCGGGTCAATTATCAAGAAAACAGCGATGGCTCGCGCCGACGAGATTCATCTCATGAAATTGCTTGGTATGTTCCGACGCTACCTGCTTGCTCCGTTTATTGTTCATGGGCTTTTCCTCGGTGGACTTGGGGCTTTGTGTGGACTCGGCTGCTTCTACGGAATGATCCATGTCTTCAAATCCGAATTAGGCGGGATTGGTTTCCTAACAATCTATCAAACTGTTTTGGTTATTGCCAGTGAGATGATAATTGGACTACTCGTCGGTTTCGTCGCATATCGGAAATTAGCATAGTTATTCTTGCCTATCGGAGACTGTTGAAATGACCAATCATGAGATTAGTGCCGTGTTTAGTGCCATCGGATCCCTTTTACAAATCCGAGGCGATGACGCATTTCGTGCACGAATTTATCAGCGGGCTGCCGATATAATTGAAGATTTTCCGCTTGAACTATCTGCTGAACCCTCCGAACAAGCCACATCTGGTTATAATAAGGCAGCTATAGAACAACTTCGAGCAACACCCGGCATCGGCAAAGCCATTCAAGACAAAACGGTTGAGCTGCTGGAAACTGGACGTTGTAAATATTATGATGACCTCACCGCAGAAATGGGGACGGGGATACTGGAGGTGCTTGAACTCCGAGGGATCGGTGTGAAGACTGTCGGTAGATTCTATCAGGAACTCGGTGTCCGAAGTCTTGAAGACCTCCGCGCATTGTTGGAGAGCGGAAAGATGAGTGGCATGAAGGGGATCGGAAAGAAAACCCTTCAAATGATAGCCGAGAGTTTGGAGTTTCGCACGCAGCTTCGGAAAGCGCGTCCACTGTGGACTGTTTTACCGATCGCACAGCGGATTTCGGAGAACTTAACGCAATTTGGATGGATAAAACGGAAACCGGAATTCACTGGACATTTACGGCGGTATGAAGAGATCTGTCACGGTATAGAATTGATTGTTGAGTGTCAGGACAAGACGGCGTTTCAGTTTGAAAATGGTGTTGTTCCTGATGCACTGCAAGCGTTTCTTGAACCCTTCTCGCAAACGCAAATAGTTTTCAAAACGGGCGATCAAACCCAGTACCTATATGACAGCAACAGTGCATCTCTTCTCGAAAAAAGCCAAGACGCACCGACAAGTGATGTCCGAGATATGCTCCCCGTAATTCAGTTCTGTATTGACCAATATTTTCCAGTCTCTATCTATCTGTGCACTGCTGCCACATACGACCTAACGCTATTCTTAACGACAGCCGCGGATGCTCATTTTGACGCGCTACCCGATTGTCCTTCCCCGCAAACGATTGAACATGGCATCACAGAAACTGAAATTTACGAAGAACTTGGACTCTCCTATATTCCGCCTGAGCTTAGACAAGATGGCACATCAGTCGCAGCGGCTAAAGATAACACCTTACCGGATCTCGTTGAATTTACCGACTTGCGAGGGGACTTACATGCCCATACTGACTGGAGTGACGGACGGCATACACTTCAGGAAATGGTGGAAGCAGCGAAAGCAGAAGGTCTTGAATACTTCGCTATTACCGACCATTCGGTCTCTTCTACCGTCGCAAATGGTTTGGACCAGAAACGGCTCCTTGAACAGGTGAAGCAAGTCCGTGAATTAGATGCAGAAGTCGAAGGAATGAGAGTCCTCGCGGGTTCTGAGGTAGATATTCGGCGCTCCGGTAAACTGGATTTCCCCGATGAGATTTTAGCGCAGCTTGATATTGTCGTCGCAAGCGTCCATAGCCATTTCAACTTAACTGAGGCAGAAATGACAAAACGCATCGTCCGCGCAATTGAGAATCCGTTTGTCAATATCATCGGTCATCCGACAGGCAGAATGCTCGGACACAGACCTATGTATCCCGTCAATCTTGAAGAGGTGATTGCAGCGGCTGCAGAAAATGGCACAGTTTTGGAGATTAACGGATCGCCGAATCGATTGGATTTGGATCCTCAGTTTGTACGGATGGCAAAAAATGCGGGTGTACTGTTAGCAGTCAATACCGATGCACACGCTATCGAACGACTCGTGCACCGGCAATCGGGCTTGAATGTTGCGCGTCGGGGTTGGTTAACAAAAGCCGAAGTCATCAACACATACACTCTGGAAGAATTGCGCGAGAGATGCGGCATCGGTGCGCGCTCTTAATCGTGACTTATTCTAAATCTGCGAGTGCCGACAAATGCCAATTCGGATCCGCTAACGCCTCGTAGACGACACCGCCTTCCACTCTGTCAGGCATCGGAAGTCCCAAGAGATAGCAGAGTGTCGGTGCGACATCAACGACACGAACCTGTCGCTGCAAAGCGATACCTTGCTGAACCCCAGCCCCCGATAGAATAAATGTAGAGTGCTGTCCACCGATCCCGAAGCTTACCGAGGGCAGCTGTTTGCCGTGTGCACCGTCGAATTCGGGACGCAGTGCGTAGACGACATCGCCGACCAACTCACCGTGTAGGTTGAACATTTCAGCATCTGCACGGGTGACAGCTAACGTGAACGGGTGCCGTCCGGTCTTTTCATCTTTGTAAGTATGGAGTGCTGCAATAAGTTCGCGTTGTGTTGCTTCGTAGTCTTCCGGAGCGACGATACCATCGGGTTCACGTCCGGCTAAGTTGATGAAGATATGCACCAATCCGACGTTGACAGCGCGTGTTTTTGTCCAGTCTATTTCCCCATTTGCATCTCTAACGATGAATCCGGTTTCTTCCAAGACTTTCTCAATATCAACAGCACGGAATTGGTTTGGCGTGCCACCGTGGTCGGAGCAGACGAGAATAACAGTATCTTCGTCCGCCAGCTCCATCAGCCGTCCAATCATTCGGTCAACGGATTCGTAAGTGTGGTGTAATCCGTCACGGCACCGCTGGATTGTTTCGGGTGCTGCGCCGCTAATCTCGTCCGCTTGACTGAGGAAGAAGTGGCTTGCATAGTCGGGCGCGTGGCTCTCCACCATCAGGACATCCCAATCGTTATTCGTGGCAAGGTGTGTTGCGACATCCGCGAGACGTTGGTGGTGGTAGTCTAAGAGTTCAAAATAGGTGTTGTCGTCCATTTGTCCGAGTGCGTCGCGCGCAGGGTTTTGCAGAAACGAACCGATTTCTGTATCGATTGTTTTGGCGACTGTATCGGGAACCGTATACCCCTCTCGGGGCCAGATTTGCGGCACAAAAAGCTCAAAAGCATCGGCTGTGGATGTGAGCGTGACCAGTTTCATCTGGACGTATCCGTCCACTTTAACACCATCAATTTCAAACGTGTCTAACCACCAGTCGCTCCATTCACCGACACCGAGATCGGCGACGGTATCATCTCCCGAACGGCTTCGACAGATCCGTATCCGATCGTAACCAGTATCACCAGAGGCGTAAATCAGTCCATAAAACGGTTTTGGAACTCGTGTTTCGTCGGATGCTTCGCTTTCGGAATAGACCGACGGCATCACATCTTCTCTGCCGCGTGCCAGCGGACGGATGGTGAGTTCAACCTCTTGCGCGGGTTGTCTGGAATCAGGTAAGGCACTCCATTCGCCAGTTGCAATCGGTTCGATAGTGACCGGATCAATATGTCGAACTTTCTGTAATGCGCTCGGATCTAACGTTTCTGGGTCGCGCTGCCCACCGATAGGGCGGGGTGCCCATTTTCCTGCGACAAACAGATGATACCCGGCAATTTGATGATGGTTGGAGACACCTGGCCCTGTGCCTTCCACCTGAATACCTGTTTTGACAGTGGGGGGCCAAGACATTTCCCATTTCACCAAGATAGGTTTCCCACCTGCACGTTCTACGAGGTTCCATAGATACTCGGACTGGCACAAGTCGGTGTTAATTCCCCACACTGTTTTATCAAGACATTCCCCAATAGCCCGAATATTAAAATCCATTACCTGATGTGTGCCGGGCCATGAACCGGTGGAGAGCGCAGTCCATCCGGGCGGTGTTAATGTCGGAAATACACCGATCATCGGTCGATAGACGCCAGTCTGAAGCAGCTTCGCCATATTAGGGGCATGTCCCCACTCAATCATATTCTTAACGAGTTCCATGCTTGCGCCGTCCATTCCGACGATAATTGCGCGTTTTGCGGGTGCCCGTTGTGTTCGCTGAATTTGCATAAAATCTCCTTTAATTCCAGTTGAGAAAGGATAGGCTCGGCGACCTCTTAACTGATAACCGACAACCCTCTAAGGAATGCGTTGGATGTAGATGTCTTCATCTTGACCGCGTGCGTCGCCCCAGGCGACAATGGCAGCGTTAACACTTGTAGCAATGGCTTGCGGGGTGATTTGTGCTTTCGGCGCGCTACAGACAGGGATCCCATTAATTTCCCACAGCGGTTTGCCGTCAGCATCAAGCTGTTGGGCATAGATCGCATCCTCGGTCGAGTCTCCAAAGTCTTCGCGATAATCCAACCAATAAACGATGGCTCCGGTCTCATCGGTGGTAATGAGTTGTGGAAGACGTTGAACACCTGCTTCGGTACAGACAGGAATACCATCTTCAGGGAAATCTGAGTTTTCGTCGTGCCACAAGGCTTCGCCGTCTGCATTAATATGCTGTGCGTAAATATCCGCGAAGATATTTCGTTCGTCCCACCATGTAACAATGAAGCCGCCGCTGCCGTCGGGAATGCAATCGGGTTGTTGTTGATTGACCCGCAGTTTACAGATAGGAATACCATCCTTTTTCCACAACGCCTCACCATTAGCAGTTAGATGCTGAGCATATAACTGCGCGCTCGTATAAAAGTTTGGATCATTTCGGTAGTCCGACCAAACAAAGAACGCACCGCCGTTTTCATCGCGCACGACAACTGGTGCGCCTTGATTGCCAGGGGCTGTGCAGACGGGGATAGGCGCGTTTTCTGCGTCATCACCTGAGTTCCACATAGGTTTGCCATCTGCAGATAAGCGTTGTGCGTAAATGTTCCAATCTGGCGTGCTAATATCCCACCATGCGAAAATAGCACCGCCTTGTCCATCAGCGATTAAAACTGGGTCATACTGATCGCCTTCTCCGCTATAAACTGGAACACCGTTCGCTTCCCATAGCGGCTTTCCAGTGTTGTCAATTCTTTGGGCGTAGATATCCTGGTTCCCGTTGCGCCAATCTTCCCATACGACGATTACACCACCTTTGCCGTCGGCAGTAGCGTTTAGATCGTCTTGTAAGGTTGGATGTGTGCAGACGGGAACGCCTTCAGGGTTCCACAGTTTGTTGCCGTTTGCGTCGATACGTTGTGCGTAGCTGTCCTGATTGCCGTGTCGCGTATCACCCCAGACAAGAATAGCGCCCCCATCTGTGTCGCTAACGATTAGGGGCCAACTTTGGGATGAAGGCAGATCACAGATTGCGATCCCGTTCGGGGTCCAGTGCATATCGCCTGCTGCACTAACGCGCTGCGCGAAAATATCGCGATTCGCATGTCTTGCATCGCTCCACGCGACGATAGCACCGCCTTGTCCATCAGCGGTGAGAACAGGAAAGCGTTGTTCGTTTTGTGCTGTGCATAATGGAAGGTTTTGTGTCGCTGAAGATGGCCATTCTGCGCTTGTGAAGTCTATTGTGCTAAGCACAGAAAGGATAGTGAGAACGAAGCATATCCGGAATGGCAGGAGTGAGCCGAGGTTTGAAATGTCTTTGAAGGATCCCGCTCGCGTTCCTTCTTCACCAAAAGCATTCCGTATACACTGAAGAAGGTTATTCATTTTGTAGGTGCCAACTGGGCTCGCCACACGCCTTTAGGTTTATATAAGCAGTTCATCTCCAATTGGGAAGAACTGATCTGCGATTTGTTGTAGATCCATGGAGGTGTTGTGTTCAAAAGCGACGACCTCCACGCGTTTGTTCTGTTGCTTGATAAGTTCAGCGAGAGGACAGAAATCGCCATCACCACTTGCCAAGATGACGACATCCAACGAACCGAGCATTGAGACGACATCGACCGCTATACCAACATCCCAATCCCCTTTCGCGGAGCCATCACCGCGCAAACGTAGGTCCTTGCTTTTGATCGTGTACCCGTTGTGTTGAAGAAGTGAGAGAAAGGGAGCTTGGTCGATTTCCGGTATCTGGACAACGTAGGCATAAGCACCCATAAGGTAACGCGGACCGACGATCAAATCAAGCAGTTTGATGTAGTCAACTCTTCTGCCGTAGCGATCTTTGGCGGCATAAAACATATTTTGGACATCCACAAAAACGCCGACCCGCGGTTGTTCGGGTGCTATATTATTATAGGTGCCTTCTTCTGCAGTCAGTTGTTGTGTGTCTAAGTAAGTAAGGGTTTGACGAATTTGGTTCAACGCGCCACGCGCCGCCTGATGTGAACTTTCTAAGGCATCGAAATGGCTATCTAAACTGGTTTGAAACTCTTCAAGTCCTTGATGCCCTTTGTAGATTGCCTCTTCAACCAATTTGAGATCGGAAGTGAAAGTCTCTTTTGCTGTGGTGATCTGTTCATATTCTTGCAGCTGCTCTACCAACCGTTCCTTTTCTGCAAAAAGGAAATCGCGTTCGTCAGTAAGTTGCTGTAACGCAGCGGCGTCTTCGGCATATTGCGCTACCTGTTCACGGAGTGTAAGGTTTTCGTGTTCGAGTTCTTCCAGTCGTTTTTCATTGTTGTGATAGTCTTCGGTTTTAGTTTTTAATCCCTTATTTTCTTCTACAAGGAAAGCACGCTGTTGGTCTAACCGACTGTGTTTCTGCTCAAGCGAGACGTATTCTGCTTTCGAGTCTGCTAATTGTTGCTCAAGCTGCTCAATTTCTGGCGTAGCGTCTTCTAACTGTTGACTTGCGGTTTCTAAATTGTAAGCATCCTGAGATCCAATTTTTTCTAACTGTTCGCTGCTTTGGAGATTTTCGTATCCGTTTGTGTGCGCTATTTCTATAGATTCATAAGTTGTATTAAGGAGTTTATAACCGTGTTCAACGACTGCAGTACGTTGGTCAGTGAGGAGTGCCCATATAACTTCGCCGAAGTCGCCTGCTTCAATTAGGATATCGGACGTTTTAAAGAATGTTTCGATTTCGGAAACTTCCATATATCCGACACGGGAGATTGCAGCATGCGCCTTTTCGGTCAGAAACTCGCTAGCTAACTCTTCGACTGATACTTCGCCGTTGTTGATTCTATGTTCAGACGTGTGAGCACCGCTATCTTCAAGGGTAGATTTTTGAGGAATAACTATCCCGAAAAACGCGTCGGTTAAATTTACCAATAATTCTCGTTTGGATAAGGCGTAGAGCCTATCTATATCCGGGATAATGCCAATAGAGGCACTTAATTGGTAAACTTCTCTTTCATCTAAAAACACATCTAAAAACCACGTTAACTGGTCTCGTTGTATTTGCAATTTTAAATTTGGGTATGACATTATTATGCTCCGAAAGTATGATAAGATTAAATTTTAATAATTTTCTCCTGTCCCTTCTGCACACCGCGCGTTGCGTTGCGCGTATCAACTATTATTTGAGCATGTTCGGTGAGCCAACCGTAGTCTATAGCCTCGTGATCTGTTAAGATTACAACGCAATCGACACTTTTTACTAAATTGACGGTTAGGGGTTCTGAATGATGAATTTCTCTGCCATCAAGAGACAGACTTTCTACGTACGGGTCATGATATACAAATTTCGCTTTTTTGTCAAGAATTAAACGAATTACCTCAAGTGCCGGCGATTCGCGGGTATCTCCGATGTCCTTTTTATAGGCGACCCCTAAGATTAATAGTTTTGAGCCGTTAAGGGGTTTGCGCTGAAGATTCAAGGCGTGGCTAATTTTTTCTAACACATACTTGGGCATCTCATTGTTAATTTCGCTGGCGAGTTCAATAAATCGGGCGTGATATTGATATTTCTGTGCTTTCCAAGAGAGGTAATGTGGATCCACAGGGATGCAATGGCCGCCGGGTCCCGGACCTGGGTAAAAAGGCATAAATCCGAACGGTTTTGTCGCTGCAGCATCAACAATTTCCCACACATCTAAATCCATTCGGTCACAGATCAGGGCGACCTCGTTGATTAACCCAATATTGACACTCCTAAACGTGTTTTCAAGGAGTTTTACCATCTCTGCTGTTCGGGGTGAAGATACAGTGTGTGTCTTATTAATGAACTGTGAGTAGAAGGTTTCTGCGACGTGTGTGCAGCGCGGTGTAACGCCTCCGATAATTTTCGGGGTGTTTGTCATGTCATAGGTGCTATTGCCGGGTTCAATACGTTCGGGAGAGAAAGCGAGATAAAAATCATGACCTACTTCTAACGTTTGAGCAGAGATGTTTTTGTTGGATGGGTTCGTGAGCGTTGATAGCACAATTTCTTCAGTTGTACCGGGATAGGTCGTACTTTCGAGGACGATGAGTTGTTCGGGATGGAGGTGTTGGGCGACCTGTTCCACTGCAGCAACGATAAATTGCATATTCGGCGTTCGGTTCTCACGCAGAGGTGTCGGCACACAGATGTTGACCGTGTCTAATTCCTGAAGTACATTGAAGTTTGTTGTTACCTGAATCTGACCGGACGTAATTAACGATGTGAGCACTGTATCGGGGACATCGGGGACATCTGAGATGCCCTGTTTGAGTCGCTCAATTTTTTCGGAACAGATATCGATGCCTGTAACTCGGAAACCTGCACTTGCGATGGCAACTATAAGTGGTAACCCTACGTAACCGAGCCCGATAACACCCGCATGTGCTGTCCGGGTTTCTATTTTCTCAAGAATCATTTTTTTATATTTCCTTGCGGTTCGGTTGGGTGAAGTTGAGGATATAGTGGTCTTCGCCGTATATCCACCCTCCACTACGTTACGGGTTACACCTTCAGTTTTATTCTTTTATATTTCCTTGCGGTTCGGTTGGGTAAAGTTGGAGATGTAGTGGTTTTCGCCGTAGACCCGCTCTCCACTGCGCTACGGGCTACGGCTTTTTGTTCTTTCATTTTTTATCAGCCAGCGGGTTGTTGCGTAAAGGTTTGTGAAAATTTTTTCGGGACGATGTCCGTTCTCATCCACACGCCAATCGGATTTAGCGTTGATATAGTAGTGGTAACTTTCCTGTCCAAGTCCGGTTAACACAAGAAACGTCCGTGTTCCGGCGCGTTGTCCTGCTTGAATATCTGTGACTGAGTCACCGATCAAATAGGCATTTGATAGTTCAATGTTGTGTTCATCTGCAGCGCGCATTAACATACCGGTTTTCGGCTTTCGGCACTCGCATCCTGCATCCGGGTGGTGTGGGCAGTAATAAACAGCGTCAATCGCTCCACCTGTTTTGTTAATTTCAGTGACCATTCGCGAGTGGATATCTGCCAAACTTTCCTCTGAATAGAGTCCTCTCTGAATTCCGGATTGATTGGTCACTACAATAATTCGATAACCATTTTCGGTCAGTTCGCGGATCGCTTTCTTTGCATTCGGGATGAAGCTAAATTCAGACCATTTCCGGACATAACCCATATTCGGTGGACTTCGGTTGATAACACCATCTCGATCCAGAAAGACAGTTCTCATTACTCAGTTTCCTATAACTCAGAGACAGATGTTCCAGTTTCAATTGCGTTCAATAGTTCCTGGGGTGTAACGGTCGCGCAGCCTACTTTTCCAACGACTATCCCCGCAGCGAGATTTGACAATACTGCAGCACTATGGAAATCGGCATTTGCCGCAAGCGCGAGCGTGAAAACTGATATGGCAGTATCTCCGGCACCCGTCACATCCTTCACGACCCTGCTATGTGGTGGTAGGTTCTTTACTTGCAGACTGCCGTCAGGTCTACGTTGGAACAGGGACATGCCGTTCGCCTCGCGTGTCACCAATAATGCCTTAAGCGATAATTGGTTTAAAATTTTCTCACCGACAGTAAGCAGCTGCGGGCTATCAATGATCTCTTCGTGAACAGCGGCACCAGCCTCCTTGTGATTCGGCGTAATAGCAGTTACGCCTCTATAGTGCCAGAAGTTATTTCGCTTTGGATCAACGATGATCGGTATATCGTAAGGCTGAGCATGTTTCATCACGTCCCTAATGAGTTGGGCATTGATTACGCCTTTATCGTAATCCGCGAAGATGATTGCATTGCTTGTTGGTAACTGGGAAACGATAGTGTCCAATAATCGTTCCCGCATCCGCATAGAGATTTCCTGTTTGGATTCCCTGTCAATGCGGAGCAGATGGTGTGCCGAATTATGGTCTCGATCTGTAGATGTCGTAGTAGAAGCACCCGCAATCACACGTGTTTTTGTGCTTGTGGGTCGCTGGGGATCTACACTGATCCCTGTGGTAATTATATTCATCTCCGTTAGCATCTGGACTAATTTTTCGCCACCAGTGTCTTGTCCTATGACTCCGACCAAGATTGCGTCGCCGCCCAAACTGGCGACGTTCTGTGCGACATTCGCTGCGCCGCCACATCCAGTCTCTTCTGTCTCGATTTCAAACACTGGTACAGGGGCTTCAGGTGAAAGGCGGTTCACATCGCCCCAGATATATTCGTCCAAGATGACATCGCCGATGATCATTACCCGCTGGTCTTGGAGTTGTGCAAAAGTAGTTTTTAAGTTCACATCTCTATATTAGCATAAATCCGTCGGTTAAAGCAACAAACATTATTTTTGAAGGAAACCAAGCGATTCGCAACAAACATCATATAACGTAAGCACAATATTAGAAAGAGCTTCTATACGTCTGTTGGTGGTTTTTGGGCAACGCGGATTTGCGTCCGAACTGAGAGGTTGCTCGACTGATGAAAGTGGTTTTTGTTTGCGTTTCTGATAAATATCTGTTAAAATATTGGGCGATGTAAAAATAAGAAGGATCTGAATCCGAGAATCAAGAAATAAAAAAATCCGCTGAAAAAGGTTGATAGCCATTTCATGAAAAAAATACTTTCTCTATGCCAGCAATTTTTTAGAGGCACGGACTGTTTTCCAAAATCTCCTGTTAAAAGTTTTCTAATATTTCTACTCATTTTGGGGCAACTCAGTTATTCCGCCCCTGTTTTCGCAGTGGACCCTGCTGAAAACTCCACGACTGGCGTAGCAGCTACGTCAAAAGACGCGAATCCTCCCGAATTGTCTACATATAAATTGGAAGTGGGCGACAGTTTCGTTGTCACTGTAGATGGGTATTCTGAATATAGCAAAGAACGGATTCCGGTGCCCATTCAAAAAGACGGGTATGTCTCCTATCCGCTTATTGGCCTCATCAAGGTTGCCGGTCTCACGGTGTCTGAACTTGAGGCGCGAATGCAGTCCGCTTTTTCAAAACATCTCCCGACCGCACGTGTGTTTGTAACGCTCATGCAGCCGAAACGCACTATCCTTGTATTCGGTGCCGTTGAACCGCGAGCACGTGGCAACTTACATGTTTTTGAAGTCGGGCAGGTATATCTAATCCAAGCCCTCGCATCTGCTGGAATCAACTATGAACTTGCGGATCTTACGGACATTTCTATCTGGCGCGATGGGAAACTGTTTAAAAGAATAGATTATCTTAAACTCATCAGTGCAGGTGGTCCCGATATTCCCTTGAAAGACTATGATACGATATTTGTTCCTTCTATTTTTCAGCAGCGTCCGGTGCGTGTCATAGGTGCTGTAGTCGCTCCCGGTGTGTATCCGATAACTACACCGCAAGTGCCAGCAATTCAAGCGTTGAAACTTGCTGGAGGTTCCAGATCGGATTTCGCGGATTTACACAAGTCAGAAATCATTACCAGTAAAGAACGTATTTTGGTCGATCTCGCTGTGGAAAATGTTGATGTGATGTTGGGACCTGGGGATACATTATACGTGCCATTGGCAGAAGCGAAAATAAGCGTTACGGGGGCTGTAGAGAAACCAGGACAGTATATAATTACCGAGCCTGTTCTTTTGGGGCAAGCTATTGCTATGGCAGGTGGCTTCAATGAAGAGCGGGCGAATCCGAAAAAATGTCTGCTGACCCGGGCTGATGGAACAGAAGAGGAATTGAACTTCGATCAGGTTCACTCTGAGGTTTACTTGGGTCCGAAAGATCAACTTCGAGTCCGTGAACGGACCCGTTTAGATTGGCGGGTGATTACGTTTGCAACATCGTTTGTGAACCTGCTTGTTACGGTCCTGATTAGATACAATTAATAATTACAGAATTTGCGCTTGAAGATACACTTAAAAATATATAGGACTTACGCAGCCCCGTTGCAGGCGGGGTTTGAAACCCCGCCTGCCAGGCATAATATATAGATTATAATAAAAAATGCGTAAATCCTAAAGATATAGAAAATATAATGAGGTTATAGATGCAGGAGACAACCGATAGGCACCTTGAAGAAGTTAGAGTAATTCGATTGTCAGACTATTTTTGGATACTTTTTCGGAGTAAGTGGAGTGTTCTTCTCATTTTTCTGCTTTCCGTTTTCGGGGCGTTTCTCATAACGGATCTCACGCCACCAGTTTTTCAATCGGAAACCACAATTCGTGTTTTAGATAGTCAATCCGCCTCCTCCCTCCTCTCCCAATTACCGATATCAGGGTTAATAGGTGGGACATCTGTAAGTGCTTTCGCAGCACAGTTGCAGTCCCGGGACCTTGTGATTACACCGGCAGTACGCCAACTCAGAGACGAGGGACTGCTTGATCCATTACCTGTTCATCGCGGGCGAATTGTCGTGTGGCTTGCAGATGTGTTGAATATTAACCTTGATCAGGAGGCTACTGAACAGGGAGAACTTGCAGACGACGAATGGCAAGATTTCTTCATCAAAACCCTTATTGACGAGCAGTTAAAGGTCGAAGAATCGCCGGATGGAAAAGTGATTACTGTTACTGTGCAGCAGCGAGGCGCGCGGGCTGTGCAGCAGCAAGTATCGGAACGGGCACAGCATCTGGCTAATAAGATCGCTGCGGTATTTCAGGCGGTCGTTGAAGCAGAAGCTGTTGAGCAAATGGAGTGGTGGCATAAGCCGCTCCCCCAAGAGATGTTGAACCAGACAAGAGAAAACCTCACAAATGCTGAGGATGATTTTTTTGCGTTTCAGCAAAGGTATCCAGAAATCACCTTAAATGCAGAAGGTGGGACACAAGCACAGATCATTCTGGCACTTCAGGTGAAAGAAAACGAATTGATAGATCTTTTAGCGGGTGCTGAATTGAGGTTGGCAACCTATCAGGCGGAGTTAGAAAAGTCGTCGGAAGAGGTTGTCTCAGAAACAATCGCCCGAAATCCTTCACATTCCAAGTTACAAGATAATTTGAACCAGTATGAAATTGACCAGGCGGAACTCCTTGGCAGATACGATGAAACGCATCCTGAGGTGACTGCGAATCAGAAGAAGATTAAGGAGACAAGCGCGCTTCTTGCTAAAGAGGAGAAGCAGACAAAAAGTACAACCACTTCTTACAATCCGCTCCACCAAGCACTTACAGAAAAAGTAAATGAGACGCAGGCGACGATTATCGGCCTTGAGACACAGAAGAAGGAGGTCGCTGCCCAAATTGATGCGCATCACGCGAAGCTCGGTGGCTGGTCAGACGAACAACAGCAGTTTTATCGTTTTAAGCGAGATGTTGAGATTTACAATGCTCAGGTACTTGCCATAGAGACGAAAATGCGTGAGGCAGAAATTTTCTCCCAAGCCCGTACGGAAAGTATCAAGGTGATGGATAAAGCACGCGCACCGGAGGAACCGTTGAAACCGCGGCTAAAATTGAATCTCGCTTTAGGGGCTTTTATTGGAATGTTACTTGGTGTGACGTTCGCTGTCGCCAAAAATTATTTCAAAGACACTTATCTCCGCTTAGAGGAGGCTGTCCGGCAATTGGACGCTCTTCCGGAATCACCGAGTTTCCTGGGGGTGCTTCCCTCGATCAAGAGGCGTAGTTCTTATCGGCTTCCGCTGATGGTTCACGATGCTCCGAATTCGAGGACAGCCGAAGCGTTTCGTGTGCTACAAGCCAAACTGCCGTTTCTGAATCCGGGGGACGCTGTGAAAACGATCCTCGTCACAAGCGCGACTCGCGGCGAAGGTAAAAGTACCATTTCATCGAATCTCGCGGTGGCACTTGCACAAAGAGGTAATAGGGTTCTACTCATCGATGCCGATATGCGGAGACCTTCGCAACACAATACTTTTCCGAGAGAACAACTCCTTCCCGTAGCGGACGCGGTAGATATTGAGACATCAGAATTACCTGTTTCGCATGTTGATGGACGCAAGCCTGGTTTGAGTGAAGCTCTCATCCACCTGAGTTCAGAGAATGGATACGACGTACTCCACGCAACAGTTAAGCAGACTGGCGTTCCCAATCTATATCTGATCCCAAGCGGTACTGTGCCGCCAAATCCGATTGAGCTTCTTAATTCCGAAATGATGACAGCGTGGTTGGAACTCGCAAAATCTGAGTACGATGTCATTGTGATTGATTCGCCACCAGTGCGGGCTGTCGCCGATCCAATGATTCTGGCAAACATCGTTGATGCGATCGTTTATGTTTTTGACATCACAAAAACCCGACGGTTTGACATTCTCACAGGGATACGGCATTTGACAGAGGCGTTCCCGACGAAGGGTATCGGTGTGCTTTGCAACATGATTAATCCGAAACACGCTAAATCCTATGGTTATTACAGCCGCCATGGCAGCTACTACGGGCTTGCGGACGAAGACAGCGAGACGTAATAAGTGTTCTGCTAAAAATCTACGACTTCATTTTTCCTAAACTCGCTGGCGGACGCGATGTCCCAACGAACCCGACCAGCACGACCATTGTTAATATATAAGGGAGACTGTGTAGCAGTTGTCCAGGTATATTCCATCGGTTTGCGAGTTCTAAAGCGGTGGCGAATCCAAAGAGGAAACACGCAGATACACCGCTTAACGGTCGCCAGTTCCCAAATATCACAGCAGCAAGTGCAAGGTAGCCGCGTCCGGCTGTCATCCCTTTTGTAAAGTAATGAACTTCGGACGCCAGAAAGCATCCGCCTATCCCCGTGAAGAGTCCACTTAGCAGGATCCCAAGATATTGCCATTTTGTTCGACTCAGACTCAGTGCTGCGAGTGCCTCTGTTGATTCGCCTGCCGCGCGCAGTCGCAAGCCCCATGGCGTTTTAAAAAGAAAAGTGTGGCTTGCTACCATTAATATCGGTAGTAAATAGACCATGAAACTATATGAACCGATGAGTGGCAGCTCCCAATGCGGCAGCCCGTCTACCTGTTTAGGGGGCGGTGAGAGATACTCTGTAATCCCTAATGCCAGAATATTAATACCGATTCCGGTGACCACCTGCTCCGCCTGAAAGGTGACAGTTGCGATGGCATGTAACAAAGCCATCGCTAACCCGAAGCTTGTGCCGACAAGCAATCCAATCCACGTTGAACCGGAGGTTTGTGTACCGACGACGTAACCAAATGCTCCAATCAGCATCATCCCTTCTAAGGCGAGGTTAATGATCCCTGAGCGTTCAGAATAGATCCCGCCGAGGGCAGCGAACCCCAACGGTGTAGACATTCGCAAAGTGGTTGGAATCAATTCAAATATCATTCTTTTTCCTTGATATACCTTCTATGCAAACTAACCAGATAATCAGCATGCCTTGCCCGGCAAAGAAGAGACCGCGCGGGATTCCTAATAAAATGTCGATGTCTAAGGCGACTTTGTTCAATAACCCGAATAAAATGGCAGCAGCCAAAATGCCGAAAGGATTGTTTCTTCCCAAGAGCGCGACGGCAATCCCGGTGAAACCCCACCCTGAAGAAAAACTATCCAAAAACCGATAACGGTATCCCATCACCTCAGCGACACCTGCCAATCCGGCAATCGCCCCACTCAACGCCATTACCCATACGGTTACAGCACGCGGGTTGATTCCGCCGTAAGATGCGACATCTCTCGCGTTGCCTACTAAGCGGAGTTCGTATCCCCAACGGGTGTAGGTCAAAAAAATATAACAAAACACGACACACGCGCAGGCTATCAAGAAGCTTACGTTTAATGGATTACTCTGCGGTAGGATCGGGATTAAAGATGCTAATCTTGGGATTTGTGCCGCTTCATGAATCTGAGGGGTTTGTGGGATCATCTGTCCCTGTTCTTGGTAAACGGATGTAACGAGATAATTCATGAGAGCAAAAGCGATGAAGTTCATCATAATTGTATTGATGACTTCGTGAGCGCCGTATCTCGCCTTTAAGAAACCCGGGATTGCCCCCCATCCAGCACCGGCAATCATTGCGGATCCTATACAGAGTGGAACGAGTAGAGGAACTGGGAGATTTAGGTGCATACCCATCCACGCAGCAGCGAACGCTGCAACGTAAAGTTGTCCCTCACAGCCGATATTGAATAACCCACTTTTATAACCTATAGCGACAGCAAGTCCTGTAAAGATTAAGGGTGTGGCGTTGAACAGTACATACCCGAAATCGTCAAGGCTCGCGAACCCGCTAAGAAGAATAATTCTATAGAACTCTAATGCGTCTTGTTCACGGAGATAGACGACGATCCCACACAAAAGGAAAAATCCGAAGATAGCAAGGAGTGGGGGTATACAACTTAGGAAAAACTTTCTGGATTGAGATGTTTCGTCTCGAACCAAGGAGACAAACAATTTTCGGATGTTCAAGAGTTCTCAGTCTCTCTGCTAAATTTGACAAAAGTTGTTAGAACGTGTTATTATGCATGATGTTATTATCTGCGACACGCCTGTTAGTATAACACAGGTATCCGATTAAAACAAACCGCTGATTGCTAAGGTGATGGTGAGGAAAATATCGTGGCGAAAAACACAACGCAGTCATTTCATCATGAGAGGACCGCGACAGATCTTCCTGCTTTTTTAGGTGGAACACCAGTCTTTGAACTAACACCTGATGTCCCTTACCCGAAACTGGATGAGTGGCAGCAAATCACAGAAGAGGAGGCACGGGTTGTTTATGAGATGACACTTCGGAACGAACTCTCTGGTCCCTCTCCAACTGTTCAAGAATTTGAGCGAACTTGGTGTGAACGCCACCAAACCCAATTTGCTGTGAGTCTGACCAACGGGACGGCTGCCTTACATAGTGCGATGTTTGGGCTTGGTGTCGGTCCCGGTGATGAGGTTATTTGCCCGACCTATACATGGATGGGATCAATCACGCCTGCGTTAACCTTGATGGCGACACCCGTTTTCTGTGAGGTAGATCCGAAGACCCTGCTAATTGATGTAGATGACGTTCGGCGGCGCATTACGTCGCGAACCAAGGCGATCGTGGCGGTGCATCTGTGGGGCAATGTTTGCGACATGGACGCGCTGATGGCACTCAGCGAAGAAACAGGTGTGCCTATCATAGAGGACTGTTCACACGCACACGGTGCATCTTACAAAGGTATACCGTGTGGAAGCATTGGACAGGCGGGGGCGTGGAGTTTGCAAGGCAACAAGTCTATCAGCGGCGGCGAAGGTGGGGTACTTGCTACCAACGATGTAGCGGTGTTTGAGCGGGCATGTCTGCTTGGTCAAGTCAATCGTTCTCCTAACGTTGAAGCGGCAGCGGCAGCGGCACTGCAATACACGCATCTTCCACCGATGGGATTGGGTGTTAAATTTCGTGCCCATCCACTCGCTATCGGTATTGCTTCGGTGCAGTTGAAAAAACTGGATGCGCTCAATGCCAACCGTCGCGCTTATATCCAAGAAATTTCCACTGGATTACAAGAGATTCCGGGTGTTTCTCCTGTTGAAACTTATGAAGGGAGCGAGCCAGCAGGATTTTACGGATTTCCTATTCGTTATCATAAAGAAGAGTTGCAAGGACTGCCTGCGCCACTGTTTGCGGAAGCACTCAGAAAAGAAGGGGTCTTGGCGAATAATAACCCCTATCCGCTTCTTGTTGGCGATGGTGTGCCGCTTTTTTCGGGGAGTCTACCGACCAATAGCAATCCGTATCCGCTTCTGCATACTTTGCCGCTTTTCACACACGGGCTTGATATCTATATGAATGGTCGTGGTCCTCTCTGCACCCCTGATATGGGTGGGGCGTTTGAAACCTATGCGCCTTCGGATTTACCTGTGACCGAAACAGCCTGTTCCCAGCTCATATTTTTGCCGCTGTTGACGAAACCGGTAACAGGTGCTGTAGCAGGGATTTTGAAGGCTATTCGCAAGGTTTCTTTACATAGCCATTTGATAATAGATGATTGATAGCAGTTAAGGATACGCAATGCCGATAGAATTCTCACCTCGAACCCGATCCGAAAACATTGAAACTCTCAAGACGGAACTGCTGGATGTTTTGGTTGTTGGGGGTGGTATCGTTGGAGCGGGCGTAATTCGGGACCTTGCACTCAACGGCGGCATCAAATCTGCTTTAATTGAGCAAGGCGATTTTGCCAGTGGGACGAGCAGTGCTACCTCGCAGCTGGTTCACGGTGGGTTTCGCTATCTTAAACACGATAGAGAACTCGTTAAAATGTCTCGTAAAGAACGTGAGATTCTCCAACGCATTGCCCCGAATCTTGTCAAACCGCTTCCGTTAGCTATTCTCTTCTACAAGGGTGATCCGTACCCATTAGTAGGCATACAGGCAGCCGCGTACTACTACAATTACCTTTCTAAAGCAGGTAAGGCAGAGAAATCGAAAGTGCTTCGCGATTCTCAAAAGATTCAACACTTACTCGGTCCCGTTGCCACGGATACGCTAAAAGGTTGTGTTGTTATATGGGACAGCACTACTGACGACGCGAGATTAACGCTTGCAACACTCAAGGATGCGCATCGACACGGTGCTGTTATAACCAACTATGTCCGATTTCTTGATTTCGTCAATCAACCGGATACAATGGATCGCGAAAACCGTGTATACAAAATAACTGCTGAAGATGTTATCTCTGGACAACGTTTTGAAATTTCTACGCGAAAAATTGTATCAGCAACGGGACCTTGGAGTGACCATGTGTGGCGGAAAGATCCGAGTTATGATGGGATGCCACGTCTGGTAACGAAAAATGCGCAAGGCACGCATATTGTTTTACCAAGATGTGGAAAAGCAGATGCCTCTGGTGCGTACGGTTTAGTCATCTCTACGCAGTCAGAGATGCGGCAGGGCGGCAAATCTCGCGGTATTTTTATTTTACCGGGTCCGCACAATACCTCTATCGTCGGCACCACTGAAACAACGCCAGAGGAAGATTTATCGTCAGTACGTGCTTCAACGGATGAAGTGGCGTATCTACTTTCAGAAACGCAGCGAATTTTTCCAGAACAAACGCTCAACAACGATACTGTTATCGCCACCTACACAGGCACACGTCCGCTTATAGCAGACAACCAACTCCAGCGAGGATTTGAAAACGGCGATTTTGTTTCAAGAGATCACTTAATCACGGAGAGTCCAAGCGGGACAATGTATCTCTATGGTGGAAAACTTACAACGCACCGCCAGATGGCGGAAGAGACTGTAGACCTCCTTACAGCGTTTCTAAACGTTCCACGCGACTGTAAAACTGCTGATCGCCCATTGCCAAATGCGGTCGGAGAGGTGTCAAATATAGATGCGGAGCGTCTCGTTAAGAGATACGGTGAAGGGTATAGTGCCATTCAAACGTTCATTGCCGAGGACGCGACGCTTGCAGAACCGGTAGTATCATCTCTTCCGTTCACAAAAGCGGAACTTCTCTACGCTTCTTGGGGAGAAATGGCAATCACGCTTGAAGACCTTCTCTGGCGACGTACCCGAATCGGTTGGACACCCGGGCAAGGCGTTGATATAGCACCGCAAGTTGCACGATTTTTAGGTGAGAAAAACGATTGGAGCGATACCAGAATTGCGGCAGAGGTCAAAGCATATAGCGAACGTATTGCGTGGCTAAATTTCAATTTGTAGAATGATCGTGCGTATCCTTATTTCCATCAAAATCAACCGAAAACCGTCGTGAAGAAAATAAAACGATGTACAGAGGTTCATAGTAAAAAAAATGGAAGTTTATCGCTGGGAAGACCGGAAATTTGGGAAACTTGAGCCGCTGCGATTTGGCGCGGAGCGCGACTTTGAGGATCTCCTTGAAAAGGATGCGACATTGGTGCTTGGAGAACCGCTCTGTGTTATCAGCAGGCAGCCGCCTCTGAGTACGTCGAAGCAGAAAATCGATCTACTTGCCCTTGATCGGCAGGGCAATTGTGTAATTATTGAACTTAAGCGCGGTAAACCCTCAAGGACAGCGATTACCCAGATCTTAGAGTATGCGGCAGGCGTTTCTCAACTTTCTTTCATAGAATTGGAGCAGCTCGCTTACCGATGGTGTCAACAGCAGGGTAAAGAATTTTCGACCCTTACAGCACTGCATGGCGAATTTTTTGGATATGAACCGGGGGATATTCGTAAATCAGCCTTTAATCAACGCCAGCGATTGGTGCTTATTTCAGAAGGGGTAGATACGCGCGTTTTAGAGGTTGCTGAATATCTGCGAGCCTTAGGGATTGATCTTACCTATATTTCCTATTTTTCTTATCACGCGCCTGATGAAATTTTAGTCGCGACCGAAACTGTTTTAGGTGGGACAGTCGTCAAGGAGGAAGAACGGAGTTATGGGCACACAGCGCAACAATTTATGACGTTCGCGTCGTTTATTGAAACGCTACAAGTTAATGAAGAACTCTTGCAAATAGCTAATGAATTCTTGGCGTACGTTGACACTTGCGGTGCAACGCTTCGACCTCGGATCGCCAAACTCCGAATGACTATCGGTGGACGCTGGTGGCTCGACACATACCCTTCAAGAAGAGCGACCCACTTTCGTGTTGATGTCCATGGCGATTTTACGCCGCTTCATATTGTTGAGTGCAGAGCCAATTTACCTAACGTGACAGTCAAAAATTTCGGTATCTCTTTCAACATCGCGACTAAAGCCCATCTTGATTATGCGATTGAGATTTTTGAGCGTGTTCGGAACTCCATTTTATCGTCCCTATGATGCTAATATCCGTTAGGGTCCATAATTAAAAATATGAACTGGCTCCGTTTTGGCAACCCTGAATTACTCCATTTCCTATGGTTAGTGCCGCCCGTGATTTTTTTGCTTCTCTTTGGGCTGCGACAAAAACAGAAGGCACTGCGACAATTTCACACCCATGTGGATCCCGTACATCTGCAACGACACAAAATTCAAGCGGGATTGTTGCTGCTGAGTTATCTGTTTGTAGTGCTTGCAATAGCCCGGCCACAGTGGGGAGCAAAGTCTGAAGCGGTTGCGGAGCGGTTGGATGTCATGCTTGCCCTTGATATTTCAACCAGTATGCTTGCAGAAGACGAGAAATCGGTTCGGCGGCTCGCTCACGCGAAAGAGATTATGCTTTCACTATTAGATGCGCTTGAGGGTGACCGAATCGGATTACTCTATTTTGCTGAAGCAAGTTTTGTGGTATGTCCTTTGACGAGCGATACTGGCACGCTGAGAGAATTCTTAGCATCGGTAACCGCTGGGACGCTTGCTCATAGTGGTACCCGTATCGGCAACGCTATTGAGATAGCGACTGATCGTCTCGTTTCAGGTCAAAGTAAGACACCGATAACATCTGATTTCGGAGGCCAGAAAGTGCTCATTCTGTTTACAGATGGGGAAGACCATGGTGGAGAGGCTGTTGCGGCAGCAGAAGCGGCAACACAGAAAGGCGTGCATATCTATTGCGTCGGTATCGGTGACCCTATCAGGTCTGTCCCTATTCCGCTTCAGGCGGGGGTTGGGATAGAAATTACGCCGTATAAGCGAGATGCAAGTGGACAGCTTGTGTTAACGATGTTAGATGAAACGCGTTTGCAGGAAATTGCTAAGGCGGGGAACGGTAGTTATCATCACGCAACAGCAGGGATTACCGAGTTAGCGGTGGATTTAGCACGGCTTGAAAGGCAGAAGTTCCGCATCCGCGCAGATGGTGAATATCAGGATCGCTTCCAGTTATTTGTTGCGGGTGCGTTTGTTCTGCTTATCTGTGAGGTGTTGCACTTTGTGATATGGTCTCGCAGGTTGCGTCGTTAAGAACCAAGCGGTGTTGGTATTATGTTTTTTTCAGGGATACCCCATCTGGACGGAAACGCATCAAGAGTATCAGAATAATCCCAAAGATAAGATAGCGAGGGTTGCCGAATTGATACGGAATGATAAGACCAGGGCGTAAAATTTCGCCTAAAGAACCGAGGATTGCTGCACCTATTATTGCGCCTCTGATGCTTCCCATACCGCCGAGGACGACCATACACAAGATCAAGATGGATTCCCAAAATTCAAAGAATGGAGCACTGATATTAACCTGAAATTGTGCGATAAAAGCCCCGCTAAGACCACCGATTGCTGCGCTCACGGCAAATGCGAGCGATTTATAACGACTCACGTTAATTCCCATACTCTCTGCGGCTTGCTCATCTTCACGGATAGCGACCCATGCTCTACCGACACGCGAATGCTGTAGTCGATAAGTAATAAAGACAACCAAGGTTAGCAGGATAAGAATATGGTAGTAGTTATGCCAATTTTGGTTGAAGGTGATGCCAAAAAGTGTAGGGGAGGGGATCCCACGCAGCTGACCGTTTGGTGCCCCAACCAACCACTGTTCGTTTCTGATAATGCGGAAGAATAGTTCGGCGAAGCCAAAGGTAACAATAGCAAAATAATCGCCTGTAAGCCGCAAAGTAGGTGCGCCGCGGAGTAGTCCCCACACCGTTCCATGTAGCACTGCAAGTGGGAGGGCGACCCAATAACTAACACCGAGCCTTGCCATCAGTATGCCTGCTGTATAACCCCCGATGAGGTAAAAACAGACATAGCCGAGATCAAGCGCTCCAGTAAATCCGCAGACAATGTTCAATCCGACTGCGAGCATCATATAGACACATGCCCGAACGATAATCCGTAGCATATACTCGCCGCCTGGCCAACCAAGATAGATACCGGACTGTGACAGGAAAGCGACGATGTCGTCTATGCCAAACATCAACAGCGGTAGAAAACAGATGAGTAAGCCAAAAATAATGTTTTTCGGTGTGAGTTTATCTTTCATACTAAGCTCGGGTTGCTGTTGATTTTCCCAACAGTCCAGATGGACGAATGACAATCACTGCGATCATGATAATATAAGCAATCGCTAACCGGTAACCTCCAGAAATATAGCCAGCCCCAAGTACTTCGGCTAACCCTATTATGATGCCACCGAGCATTGCGCCTGTGATGTTGCCAATGCCGCCGAGGACGGCAGCTGCAAACGCTGCGACCCCTTTATAGTATCCCATAGTCGGTGTAATATTTTCGCTCAAACCTACCATTATGCCAGCAACTGCCCCTAAAGCGGAACCAATAGCAAAAGTTATCGCAATGACTTGGTTTGTCTTAATGCCCATTAAATTTGATGCCACACGGTTTTGTGCACAAGCCCGCATCGCTTTACCTATTTTGGTTAGATGAATGAGTCTGTTTAAGGCGATCATTAAAACAACTGCTAGTACGAGAATGCATACATCGCGATAAGGGAGAATACCGCCGCCAGGCAGCGGTATGGCGTTTAGAACCTCGCCTGTTTGCATATTGACTTCACTTACGAAGAATGCGGGAAGTGTTTCGGTTGGAAATTGCTGGGGCCTCGCTGACCAAATCATCCTGGCGAGGTTTTGTAGCACAAGGGATATGCCTATTGCAGTAATCAATGCCGATAAACGCGGGGCATCCCGAAGTGGGCGGTACGCTACCAGGTCTATTAACATGCCTAACATTGCACAGAGGAGCATACTGGTGGGTACTGCTATCCAGAACGGTATATTGAAAACCGTAATGAGCATCAGGGCGAGGTAGGCACCGAACATAAAAATTTCGCCATGGGCGAAATTAATCAATTGGATGATGCCGTAGACCATGGTGTAGCCTACGGCAATAAGTGCGTAAATGCCGCCTAACACTAACCCGTTAATAAATTGTTCCAATAATTGCGCCATAATTTAATTCTCTGCTGTTAGTGTTAACCTCGTAGAAAGGAAACGCTGAACATTTCTTCTGTTCACTCTTCTGCTTTGAACAAACTGCTTATTTCAACTCAAGCAGCTGTTTCTCTGCAGCGACAAATTGCCCATCTTTCACAATTTTCACGTAAGCCGGTTTGTTAACGGTATCACCATTTATATCAAAATAGGTTAATCCCGTAACACCTTTGTACCCTTCTTCGGGTGTGTCCAAGGATGCCAAATGTTCACGGATGGCAGTTCGGTTATCTGCGATCGCTGCGTCGGCGTTATAAGTTTTTTCGAGTGCTTCCGCGATCATTCCGACAGCATCATAGGTCAATGCGGCCCATGTATCGGGTGCTACACCGTGAAATGCCTCAAAATTAGCTGCCATCTGTTTCGCTTCCGCGCCTGCTGCACCGAATGTAAAAGGGGTCGTTAGATAAACGCCCTCAGCGGCGGACCCGGCAATTGTGAGAAAATCCGGTGAATCCACGCCATCCGCGCCGAAAAACTGGGCGGTAACTCCTGCTTCACGCCCCTGTTTAACGATTAAACCGGCTTCTTGGAAGAGACCAGAGATAAAAATAGCGTCAGGATTTTTGGATTTAATACTTGTAAGTTGTGCCTTAAAATTAGTGCTATCTCTTTCATAGGCTTCTGAAGCGACGAGGTTAAGTCCTATTCTTTCGGCTTCTGAGACGAATGCGTTTCTTAAACCGCGGCCGTAGTCGTCGTTATCAAAGAAAACGGCAACGGATTCGAGATCTGTCAAGACGTTGTCAATGTATTGCGCGATGAATTTTCCCTGAAAATCGTCGCGGTACAAATTTCGGAAAGTCCACGGGCTGCCTTCACAAACGTTTACAGCTGTTGAGCCGGGGGACAGCTCAACAATACCTGCTCGGTCGTAGATCTTCTGCCCCGCTAATGAGCAGGAACTGTTAAAATGTCCAACCACTGCGACAATTTGTGGATTGCTGGCGATGCGTTCTGCAACGAGACTTGCTTCTGAACCTTTACCCGCGTCATCTTCAAAAAGTAGCGTCAGTTTCATACCGTTGATGCCGCCCGCCTCGTTAATTTCTTTTTGTTTCAGTTCAGCGCCGCGTCGGATCATTTCTCCAAACGCTGCGGCACCGCCTGTATAGGGTGCGGCAACAGCGACTTTTAACTCTTTCTGTTGTTCACATCCGAAAATGGATACAAGCCCGATTATCAACAATCCTGTAAGCCAATTTCTCATTTTATGCGTACTCCCTTCATTTTCTGACAAATCTTGTGTGCTATCAATCCGAATCAAATTACTGAGATAATGATTATTTTACGGCAAGACCTGTTTAAAGTCAATTTTAAATTCTAATTGATCCTCTTTACCGTTTGAATGGACGATCCGAACGCCCGGTACAACAATTCTGAGGTCTGTCGCACTTCTCTCAAGTTGATCGAAGATTAAGAAGCCACCCCGTTTTGCACCGGAGAACAATTTGCCGCTTTCAAAGATACTGTCCTCTATCACAACGCGTCCCCACTCTAATGCCTCAGCATCTACGTAGGACTGATAGTAGCCGTAGTAGGAAGGGTAAACAGTATGGGCATAAGGATAAACGCCACCCCAAGGGTTACTATGTCCAAGGTTCACGTTGTCATAGAGTGAATCAAAGTAATCGCTTGGTAGATTGGCGTATTGCACACCATCTGCATCCATTAGCACTGCTGTGTCATCAAAGACAACACGGCGATTCTCACGGTTATGGACTACAATTTCAAACACTGTATAGATAGGCTCAACAGCACCGTTTTTCTCAACAATAAGATAGGGGTTTGCTTTCGGATCTTCGGTGAGTTCAAACAGTTCTACTTCGTCAAGCGGTTTGATGGTAACGGCTACTCCTTTTTTCACGACAGTTGCTGCACCTGTCTCTGGATCAATCTGAGCGTTAAAACGTTCTGCAACAGGCTCCATATAGACATCGATTGAGGGTTGTGGTGCAGCGGCGCATCCTGCCAACAGTGCTCCCGTGAAAAGAAGCAAACCGATGCTATACATAATCTGAGTCCGGAAGCAGCTGCGATTTTTCCGATGGGTCATGATTTTCACCCTCCTGTGTAATTGTATTTTACACATCGCGAATTTTATTGTCAAGTATTTTAGTTCCAATATCATTTGTGGTGAGACGTAGAAGTCTCTTAAAAAGTCTTAAAACTCCCATTTTAGCAACGTAGCACGGTTATGCCAAACGAGTATCCCTGTTGCTGTGCCGATTGCTGCACCGGCGACTACGTCTGAAGTATAATGCCTTCCTAAATAGATTCGTGAAAAACCGACGAGCCCTGCCCCGATGTAGAGTGGAATTCGCCATTTCGGATACCGATATCCTAAAATCGTCACAACACTGAATGCGATGGATGTGTGTCCTGACGGCATTGCTGGATTCCCGAGCGTCTCATCAAGGGGTCGTTTTCTACCTATTAATCTTTTCAGCCCATACGTTATAACCCCTGCTCCCAGATATGATGAAGATAAAAGTCTTCCGGTTTCGCGATGCGATTCATTGCCGTAAGTCATCAGGAGGACTGAAGCACCCAGGACACCTCGGTAGTCCCCCAGCATTGTGATGCCTTTCATACCTGTCCATATCGGTTCACGGTGTGGGGGTGCATCGTAGATACTATCGAAAAGTGTTTGGTCCCAGCGCGACAAGAAATTTTCAGCATCAGCATCTAAACCTGTTATAAAAGTACAAAGGATCAGACTGCATATAAACCACGGTTT
>JAGFCB010000237.1 GCA_022394775.1 Candidatus Poribacteria bacterium | reverse complement strand
CGATATGTTTAGAGAAAAACGCCATATACACCCTTTTAGTCCCGTAGGGACGATATGTTTATTTCACAAAACAAAATATTCGTAAAAACAACACGTTAATTAGCACAAGTCGTTAATATATAGTGACACAACCTGAGGTGAAAAAGTCTCATAATTCCAAAAAAAATAAAAATAAATTCATGTTCTATGAGTTTGGTATCAAAAATAGGGGGTTCCGAGAGGAGAACCCTTATGGTATGATTAAAGGAACCAAACCCAAACCGAAATGGATGCTCCATGGATATTATAATGTGAATTGGAGAAAAAAGAAATGGAAACTCAGAGGATTCCAGAGGTATTCAGTTTTCTGTTATAACCCAAGTTGCCACTAACGAGTTTTTGAACATTTGAAGAAAATTCTTCAGGTGTTTTTTCACCCCGTAGGGGTAATATATCTATAGAAATCGTATATCTAAGCGACCGCACTCCGTAGGAGTGCTATGTGTAGAAATAGATGGCAACTCAGGTTGTTATAGTAGATTCCGTAGTTACCTATACACTCATATCGTCGTGTGAGCTGTGAAGTGGTGTGTCCCGATGACACAGGAAACCAACGGTTTCCTATACTACAAGTGTCAACTCATTTTCGGATTTTACTATAAGGACGCGATCAGGTGTAAAAAAGTTTTACAATTCTGGAAAAATAAGCTGGGTGGTGTGTATGTGCGTTGTCTGAATCAGGATTTGCGGGATGAGTATCCGAATGGAGATTGATTGGGTTATGCGCGAAAAAAGGCGGGGTTTATAGGGGAAACCCCAAGGAAAAACACCCCACCAGCAAATCGGGACATAAAACTATTAGCTCAATTTCTTTTATGTACATCACCATATTTTGTCAAGTCACTTTCGGTGTTTAGTCTCTATACCAACCGGATCGTAGAGACATTTGAGAAAAGTGGTGTCGGTGCTAAACGCGTAAAGAACCCTATAAAAAAGCATCGGATCTTGGAGAGCCATCTGTAGACATCCATCGGACACTCCATGTTTTTCAAAGAGTGTTTTTATCCAACGAATATCTTCGTTTAGGTGTTCCTTAGATGTGAGCAAAACAAAAGCAAAAGCGGCAGGATCGGCTGACCTACGTTCAAGTATCTCTCTGCCGATCGGTTTGAAAGCCATCACCTGCCCTAAACGGTAGGATTTTCCGGCTTGAAGATTCGGGGATTCATCGTCACCCCGCCGACTCGCTTCATTTGCCCAAGCAGAAGTCGCAATGTGATGTACAACATACTGTTCTTCGTCTGTTATATCCGATGGTTTTTCGATGTTCAGATATTCTCGACAGAACCCTAAGTACCGCTCTTTCGGAGGCAAGACTGTTCGATCAAAATCGTCAAAGTCGATAAAGGGCGCGAAATCTGGATAGGCTTTCGGTAAGAAACCATTAATATATTCTGGACTCGCGGCGATTGCACGCAGAGTTTTAAGATCCTTATCAAGCAATGTATCGGGAAACTGTTTTTTCAATAAGTCAAATGTCTCTTTCTCAAGTGGTGTGAGATCCCGATCTTTGTGTTTGCCCTCCAGCTGCCTCCAGTGTTCGCGTAATTTAGCGTCCACATCAACGGTATCATAGAGCCATCTGAGCAGGGTAGTATCGGTTGAAAAGGTGTAGAGTATTCTATCAAAGAGCATCGGATCCTGGACGATGAGCCGTAACAACCCATCAGATTGTCCATGTTTGTCAAATAGGCTTTTTATCCAACGTTCATCCTCCTCTCGGATTGGTGTACTCAACCAGAGTAGAGGTTCAAAGGTCTTACGGATGATTTCCCAATCATCTATATTAATATTCTGAATACCGAGTCGATGTTCCAGTAATTTCTTACCCATTGGTGTTTTAGCGATCATATACTGACCAATACGATGACTGCTGTTGAGGCGTAAAGATGGCGATTCATCACCGCCACGTTCATAGGCACCCATCGTCCAGTACGTCGCCATGTAGGCATAAGCAACGAAAAATTCGTCATCTTCGACATCCTCTATTGTTTGAATATTGAGTTGCTTTTGAAAGAAAAGGTTGAAATAGAGTTCTTGGTTGGGTGGCAGGATTTTGTAAAAAATATCCTGAAATGTTGTAAAAGGTGCCTGTTCATAGTACTTTTTCGAGAGAAAGTTGAGATACTCGTTACTATCAGAAAGTTCTCGGAGTGTTTCTAAATTCTTATTTAACAACTCGCCCGGAAACTTCTTTTTCAGTAGATCGAAAATCTCTTTCTCAAGTGGTGTAAGTTCTCGGTGCTTATGTTTGTAGATTGTTGATGCGTAAGCAATCACTTCATTTTTGATATCGCGAGATTCGCGCCCGCCCACTGTGCGGTCAGCAGCATCCAAACAAGTATTTGTTAAAAAAAGTAAAAAGAAAACAGTTAAGATTTTCATTGAATCTCCTGGGGTCTTTAGAAAGGCTCTTGATTTACAGAGGCTTCGGTGCCAACGAAAACCTCGTTAACGTGGGTTGAATAAGTACCCAGAAGCAAATTCTGTGCCAGTCCGGATGATAATATGTCCTTAGGTTTCTTCGCGGAATGTATGGGAAGCACTGCACATAATGGGCAGACATTATATTAACTGCACGAAATAGGGCAGATTTGACAAATCGTTGGTGCGACAGATTGGTCGTGTTTCATTTCGCTATTTGATTAACCGGACAGACGGGAAAATGGTGATACCTATCGCTTATCACGCTGAAAACGGAGTACGCCGCTTTGCTTTGTGCCGATGTAAAATGTATCACCATTAATAGCGAAAGCGGTTGCTTTATGTGGGAGTTCTGGCGTAATCTGTTTCCATGCACTTGTTTGGGTATCTACCTGATAGACCCCACTATCAGACACACCGTAAGCCGACGCGCCATTGACTGCGATCCGATCCATGATAAGTCTATTCCCGTTAGCATCGGTGAGGACGTGCCATGTTTCGCCATCGCGTGAGCTCATGACTCCCATATCGGTTGAAATATAGACAGTTGACCCTGCGAAAAACATTTCTTTGAAATAGCCGAATGGAAATACGAGGTCTGCGGTGACATCGCGCCAAGTGTCGCCACCATCTTCGGACAAGAACAGATCCCCTTCTCGTTTCCCGGCATAGACGGTGTTCCCAGAAGCAGCGAGGGTAAAACCTTTTTCGTCAATAGGCGAGAGTTCTCCTTGGTCTTCTAAGCCGGTGTAGTACCATTTCGTTTCGCCGGGTCGCCATCTGAAGAGTTTCCGTCGGTGTTCCATAAAGACAGCTTCTCCAGTCTCAGTAAACCCTCCGTTCGTTATATCTTCTTTAGCAATATTTTGTAGACTCTCTTGCCATAGCCGTACTGTTTCATGAACGTTAGTATTTGTGTCTCTCGCTTTTTGAAGTCTTTTCTTCCATTCAATGTATAGGTTGTCTTCCTCAAAATCTGGCAGACCTTGAACGGGTATGAGCGTTTCGTCTCCAACAGAGAGATGAAGAAGTTGGGTACGATTATCTGCAACACTGCTTACATAGAGGGTAGTGCCGGTTGTTTCGATTCTCGGAATCAGCAGTTTATCCCCGCCACTCACATTGACAACCTCCCAAGATTCACCGCTGTTCTTTGATGTGACAATCTCTCCAGCGGTGACTGCGTAGAGAACATTTTCGAGCGCGACCAGACTTGGGACATGAGAATTCACCATTCCTGTCATGAAGGGGGACCAGGTTGCGCCGCCATCTCTTGAGCGTCTTATTCCGTCGCTATAGGTGCCGTAAAAATTGTTTTCGTCCAAAGCGACAACTGGAAACGTACCAAACGTATGCGCTCCGGGGTTAGGATCCGTCCATGTTTCGCCGCCATCATTAGAAAGTAGGACACCACTGCTACCCTTTAACATGAGTGTGTCCCCGGCGGGAACAACCTCAACAGTGGTTATTATTTTTACTGGATGTTCGCGGGTATTCGGCGTAATATCTATCCAGAAATCGCCGAGGTCGGTCGAGTAGAAAACGGCGGCATGGGGACCATGAGGCGGATTTGCGAATGTTCCGATGTAGAGCCTATCTTCGGTGTTTGCTAACGAAAAGATGCCATGTGGTACCGGAATCGACAATTTTTTCCAGGCATCGGTCAATCGGAAAAGCCCTTGACTGGTTCCGACAAATAGGATGTTATCAACAGCAATCGCGTCCCATATACGGAAATTAGGGTTAACGCCCGCCAGTCCCTTATCGGCTTGCAAAGCTTCTCCTATGGGTTCCCACTGGTTCCCGACATCCTCAGAACGAAACACCTCTGTTTGGAGGACAAGATACATCGCAGTATCTGTGATAATTAACGCTCTTACGCGTCCTTCGGGACGCGCGCCGAGGCTGTTCCAGGTTTTACCACTATCAATTGAGGCTAAGAGTTCATTGGAAGTAACGAGATAGAGAGTGCCCTCGTGTTCTGCCATAACACGATTGAACTCCCGATTTGGACCGCTGGCACTGACAAACGCCCACGCGTCCGCTGCTTCTGTGAGCCGATAGAGTCCTGTTTTCGCGATGGCGTAGAGGGTTCGATCGGATGCCAAGAAAAGCCCAGCACTTGAAACGCCTCCGGGGCCTTTCGTTTGAATCCATTGTGGTTTTGCTGCTGGAAGGTCAGTCTCTTCGGCATGCGCGGCTGCGACGAGAAGTGCTTCCGTGTGCAACCCAGAACCCCTATTTTTATCCGGTGTATCGGTTCTGCCGAATCGGGTGAGTGCGTCGGATTTGTGTTCCGATTCAAGGACAACAGCTGTATCAACCAGTTCGACAGTCATCTCTGATTTGGCATCTAAGTTGTAAGGCTGCTGGAAACGGGACAATGCACGTGTGCCGAATCCCAGCATCAGGATAACCAAAAAGGTTGATGCGAAAGAGAGACCCCACGGTAGCCACGGTTTACTTGCGGTAGGTGATATAGGTTTGATGCGTGCGATTTCACGCATGACGTTCTCAGTTAGATTCGTAGGTATTTGGAAGTTACCCAGCACCTCTTGAATCATGGATTCTTCCTTCTCCAACCGTTCGCGGGCGCGGCGGATCCGACTTCTAATCGTGTTCGGTGATACGCCCAAAAATGCGCTAATCTCTTCGCTCTTCATTTCTGCGAGATAATACAGCGTTACAACGGTGCGTTCGCTCTCTGGGAGTTTTTGGAGGAGACGTTTAACGAGTTCGCGCCGATGTTCAATTGCTGTTTCCTCATAATGCGCTATCTCATGGTGTGCGTAGCAGATTTCTTCGAGTTCGGCTGTGGACATCGCATCCAAAGATTTCGTCGGTAGTTCCTTTTTTCGCAGCCAGGAAACACAGTCCCGGGTGGCAATGACGTAGAGCCATCCCGGAAAAAGTTCTGGACGTTTCAGCGTGGATAGCCGTTTGTAGGCTTTCAGGAAGACATCCTGTGTGATTTCTTCGGCGATATGGAAATCACCTATCTTTCGCCAGACGAGGGCGTGGACGGATTTTTGGTATTTGTTGACGAGCGCGGTAAATGCACCTTGATCACCATCTAAAACCTGTTGAATGAGGTTAACGTCATTTGTTTGCATGATATCTCCTTAGAAAATATAGGGGGTTCATGATATAGTGACGCATATAAGAATCAAAATGGTGCATAAAATGCAATTTTTAGTTTTCAGTTATCAGTTAAGAGGGTTTGTGGCAGCTACAATGAACTGGACTTCCACAAGCAAATTAACCTATAACGGAATTAGTTTTCAGTTTGCTTCGCAGTGAGAATACGGTTTTTCTGCGAAAAACCTTTCAGTTATCAGTAAGAGACTCTCGGACTATCAGAAACTTCTTGTAACTGATAACTACTTGGCACAACCTAAAAGGTCATGCTACACAGGCTAACAGCCTATGCTACAAAGAGGATTCACTATATATAATACGGGAAGGTTGATAAGATTGTGCCAGTGGAACTATGGATTACTGTAGTCCGGACAACGGTAAACGTAGAATTCCAGAGTAACCTGTGCCGATATAGAGCGCATCGTCTGTTACCACGAGTGAAATCAAGCGTCCGGGTACTTCTGGGGCAATCTGTATCCAAGTGTTTGTCTTGTTGTCCAAACGATACACGCCTGTCTTGGAGGCACCATAGAGGGTTGTCCCTTGTACAGCTAATTCGGAGATGGAGATCGGTACGGATTTTTCATTTGTGAGTGGTTGCCAATTCTCACCATCAGTTGACATGGCAGCTCCGCCGTTTGTTGCGATATACACCGTGCGTCCTACACAGACGATATCCTTGAAATGCGGCAATTTTCCCAGCATCTCCTTGACTTCCGACAAGTGGATTAAGGGTAACTTTGATGTATCGAGTGGAAATGGAAAGGTTGCAGTAATATCGCGCCAAGTGTCTCCGCGATCCGATGACTGAAAGAGGCTACCGTCGCTTTTTCCGAGGTAGATAACTTTCCCTGAGACAGCGAATCGGAAACCGTTGGCAGGATAGTAGTTGCCGACTGCGGGGGCATCTTGCATGCCGGTATCGTGCCATTTGTGTTCACCGCGGGTCCATCGATAAAGTTTCCGTTCGTGTTCAATATAGAAGGTATCCGCGCTAATGGCGAATTCACTGGCTTCTCGTTGTTGCCCCGCTTCTACATTTACAGTTTCGACAAGCCGCGCGCGGGGGTCTGTGGTTGGCAATAGTTCCAACGTTTTATCGGGGTTAACAGCTACATAAAGGGGCATCCCTTCAACAGGCTGCGGCGTATCTGTCTGGGAGTGTAGGTGGAACATGCCATTTGCGCTGTCGCCTCTGCTTTCTCTGAAATAGAGCGAATCTCCCACGGCTGTTAGGGATAGTAATGACGATGGTTCTACTGGCTGGATATATGTCCATTGTGCGCCCCCGTCAGCGGATGTCGCGATGCCTTTATAGGTTGCGGCGTAGAGGCTGTTGTTAACCTGTGCGAGATCTTTGATGCCGGGTGCAGCGAGGCCCGCTGCGAACGGGTGCCAACTCGTGCCTCCGTCGTCCGAGCGTACGACACCCGGGTCCATTGGACTGCGAAGAAAAAAGGTGTCTTCGTCCAAAGCGACTACAGAAATAAAGGGGCCAGAGAATTCCGCCCGTCCAGGGTGTACAAGGTTTTCCCACGTATTGCCGGCATCCGTTGAACTTAAGATGCCATCCCCCTTTATCCAGATCGCATCGCCTATCGTCGCAAGTTTGGCAAATGCCGGTAGCTGCTGTGGGGGTGTTATGTCTGTCCAAGACTCTCCGAAATCGTTTGAGCGGTAAACCGAATCGGGCCAACTGCCATCCGACTTTCCGGCAATGAAATAGATCCTATTATCAGCAACTGCCAACGAGTGAATAGTTTGTGAGGGAACGATCGGCAATTTTTCCCATACACCGGTATTGAGCCGATAGAGTCCGTGTTCCGTTCCCAAAAAGAGCGGATTTGTACCGAAAAAAAGCGCGTTGTCAATGACGGCGGCAGTTTTTATTTTTCCTGTTGTCAAGCCTTCATTAAACGCGTGCCAGGTCTTACCCGCATCCGTTGAACGGAAAACCGCGTTGGCGAGGACGAGGTACATTTCATATTGTGCATCCTGTGGCGGGCGAACTTGACTCGAATCTGTGATTAGCAATGCGAGAGCGCGTCCTTCTGGCCGGGGGCCGACAGGTGTCAGCGTTGCCCAGCGGTCGGTTGAGACGAACAGATGTTTTTGGGTGACAATATAGAGTGTTCCGTTCCGTTCTGCTATGAGTGCCCCATAGGTTGTAGGGAGCTCGGCGTTGATGAGCGTCCATTCAGTGCTATTTTCGTCTGTCAATCGGTAAAGCCGGGTGCCACTAATCGCGTAGAGGTCCTTTTGAGATGTTAGAAAGAGATTGCTGACGGATTCGCCTCCCGGTCCCTTTGCAGGCGTCCATTTCGATTGTGTTTCCAACTGTGCTACCGTATCTGCTTGCGCTGCTGCCAAAAACCCAGCATCGTTTGTGGGAAGCACTCCGTTGCCTACCCCAGCAACAGCGGCGAGCCCGTGCTGGTTTCTCAAATCCTGTTTTCGTTCTAAAGCGAGCAGGGCAGGTGCTTCCATTAACTCGATTGTCATCTCTGATGTCGCATCTAAGTTGTAAGGTTGCTGGAAACGGGACACTGTACGTGTGCCAAACCCCAGCATCAGGATAACCAAAAAGGTTGATGCGAAAGAGAGTCCCCAAGGTAGCCACGGCTTACTTGCGGGAGATGATGCCGGTTTGATGTGTGCGATTTCGCTGACGATGTTCTCGGCTAAGGTCGGCGGCAATTGGAAGACACCTGAAACATCGTGGAGCAAGTGTTCTTGCTCTTTCAATCGCTTGCGGGCGCGGCGGAGTCGGCTCCGAACCGTGTTCGGCGATACACCCAAAAACGCGCTAACCTCCTCACTCGTCATTTCTGCCAGATAATACAGCGTTACAACGGTGCGCTCGCTCTCAGGAAGCTTTTGGAGCAGGCGTTTAACGAGTTCGCGCTGGTGTTCGAGGGATGCTTCTTCACCACGCGCTGCCTCATATCGTGCGTAACATAACGCCTCTAACTCGGTTGCGGGCATCGTATCCAAGGAGGTCGTCTGTTCCTGCTTCTTTCGGAGCCATGTGATACAGTGCCGCGTGGTGATGACATAGAGCCACCCCGGAAAACGATCTGGCGGTTTCAGCGTTGATAACTTTTTGTAGACTTTCAGGAAAATATCCTGTGTGAGTTCTTCGGCGGTATGGAAATCACCTATCTTCCGCCAGACGAGGGTATGAACCCATTTCTGGTATTTCTTGACGAGCGTCGTAAACGCTCCCTCGTCCCCTTCCAGAGTCCGTTGAATTAATGCAGCATCACGCTCTTTCATTTGTCTCCCTCCGAAAAAATAAAAAATGAGGCTTCATTATATAGTAACGTACTTTGGAGGCCGAAATGGTGCATAAAATGCAATTTTTAGTTTTCAGTTCTCAGTTTTCAGTTTTCAGTTAAGAGGGTTTGTGGGCAGCTACAACAAACTGGGCTGCCACAAGCAAGGGAACTTATGACTACTTGGCACAACCTAAAAGGTTATCCTACAGAGAGGCACAGGCTAACAGCCTATGCTACAAAGATGTCTATTTATTTTTAGGGTTTACTCGCGCTGGAAACGGAGTACGCCGTTTTGCTTGGTGCCGATGTAAAATGTGTTACCATCAACGGCAAAGGAGATTGCCGTGTGTGGTAGTTCTGGAATAATCTGTTTCCATACGTTTGCTTGGGTATCTACCTGATAGACACCGCTATCACATACGCCGTAAACCGTTGTGCCATCGGCTGCGATTCGGTCCATGATGAGTCTGTTCCCGTCAACATCGGTGAGTCCGTGCCATGTTTCGCCGTTGCGTGAACTTGTGACTCCCATATCGGTTGAGACATAGACGGTTGATCCTGCAAACAGAATCTCCTTGAAGTATCCATACTGAAAGGCGAGTTTCTCGGTGACATCGCGCCAAGTGTCGCCATCATCTAAGGACAGGAAAAGCTCGCCCTCTCGTTTCCCGGCATAGACGGTGTTCCCTGAAACGGCAAGGGCGAGCCCTTTTCTACCGATGGGTGAGATCTCTGCGTGGTCTTCCAAACCTGTGTCGTGCCACACCGGTTCGCCACCTGTGTCGTCCCACGCCGTTTCGCCGAACTGCCATCTGTAAAGTTTATGTCTGTATTCCATGAAGATGGTATCGGCAGCGACCGTAAACGTTCCATTCGTCTGGTGTTCTTCATAGATTCGTTCTTGTACGGCACTCAACTGATTCATGACTTTGCCAATATCGGCACGGTTTCGTGCCGCCTCCATACGCTTTTTCTCCCACTCCATGTGTAAGGTATCTTCTTCAAAATCTGGGGCATCTTCAACCGGTAGAAATGCATCACCGGCATCAGAGAGGCGAAAAAGCGTGACACCATCATGTGCACTATTGCTCACATAAAGAACACCATCGACTGTAGCAACTTTCGTTGTAAAGGCATTAAAACCTTTACGAAGAGAAGGCGGAAGAAAAGAAGGCAAAGTTTCTGCATTAGCATTTATTAAGTTGACGGATTCCCACGATTCACCGCTATCCGCGGATGTGAGCATTTTTGTAGGTGTTAGTGCGTAGAGAACGTTTTCAAATACAACCAGATTTGGAACACGGGAATTCACGATTCCGGTCATAAAGGGGTGCCACGTGACACCGCCATCGGTGGAGCGTCTTAGCCCCCTGGCACCGGTGTAAAGATTGTTTTCGTCTAACGCGATAGCGGTAGACACGCTAAACGAACTTTGGTCTCCTCCAAGCGTCATCCATGTTTCGCCACCATCTTGAGAGCGTAAACCGTAACCCGCCAATATCAGTGTGTCTCCGGTTGTAACGACCTCAACAGAACCCATAACATGTCCGCGGCTAATTGGCGTAATATCGGTCCAGGAATCGCCGAGGTCGTTTGAAGAGAAAACTGCGGGTTTCGGCGACAGCCCGGGCACCGCAGGATCTCCCTGCATCATGAGCGGACGGATTGTCCCGACGTAGAGTCTATCTTCGGTGGCGGCTAACGATTTGATACCGTCTAATGTCGGTACTGGCAATTTTTCCCAGGTATCGGTCCATCGAAAAATCCCCCAACTTGTACCCATAAACAGGGTATTGTCAATACCGAGTGCGTCCCATACACGGAAAACCATGTTTTTCACGGCGTATGAGTCCCAAGCAGCAGGGTTAGGGGGGCGGACCTCTTCGAGTTTGTTATCAGCTAAGGCTTTCAAGGCTAAGGTTCGCAAGGTTTCACCTATAGGTTCCCACTGCTTGCCAACATCCTCAGAACGAAAGACCTCTGTTTTGTGGATGAGGTACATCGCCGTATCCGTGATAACCAATGCAACTGCATATCCTTCGGGACGTGCACCGAGGTTATTCCAGGTCTTGCCGTCATCAATTGAGGCTAAGAGTTCATTGGACGTGAGGAGATAGAGGGCATCATCGTGTTCTGCCATAATCGGGTCAAACTCGCGATTCGGACCACTAACACTGACGAGCGTCCACGCGTCCCTTTCTTCTGTGAGTCGATAGAGGCTGGTTTTGGTGATGGCATAGAGCATTTGATCGGCTGTTAGAAAGAGCCCAGCCCTTGAAACGCCGCCGGGTCCTTTTGTCTGAATCCATTCAGGTTTTGCTGCTGGCAGGTCGATCTCGTCTGCTTGCGCGGCTGCGATGAGGAGGGGTTCTGCTTGGAATCCCACCCCGCTGTTTTTTCTGGGCGTATCGGCATTCCCGAATCGGGTGAGGGCATCAGATTTGTGTTCTAACGATTGAACGACAGGTGCTTCAATCAGTTCTATTGTCATCTCCGATGTAGCGGCTAAGTTGTAAGGCTGCTGAAAACGGGACAACGCACGTGTGCCGAATCCGAGCATCAGGATAACCAAAACGGTCGATGCGAAAGAGAGACCCCACGGTAGCCACGGTTTGCTCATGGATGGAGATGCCGGTTTCAGACGCGCAACTTCTTGCATGATATTCTCAGTTAGATTTACAGAAATTTGGAAATTGCTCAAGACCTCTTGAATTATGGATTCTTCCTTTTCTAACCGCTCACGGGCGCGGTGGAGCCGACTTCTAATGGTGTTATGCGATACCCCTAAAAACAGGCTAATTTCCTCACCTGTCATTTCTGCCAGATAATATAGTATTACAACCGTGCGTTCGCTCTCTGGAAGCCTTTGTAGAAGACGCTTAACGAGTTCGCGCCGATGTTCAATTGCTGTTTCCTCACAATGCGCTATCTCATGTTGCATGTAACAGATTTCTTCGAGTTCGGCTGTAGGCATGCTATCCAAAGACTTCGTCGGTACCTGATTTTTTCGATGCCACGTGTTACAGTGCCGCGTCGCAATCACGTAGAGCCATCCTGGAAAATGCTCTGGATGTTTTAGCGTCGATAGCCTTTCGTAAACCTTCAGAAAGACATCCTGCGTGATTTCTTCGGCGATATGGAAATCGCCTATCTTCCGCCAGACGAGGGCGTGTACCGATTTCTGATATTTGTTGACGAGCGCGGTGAACGCGCCTTGATCGCCATCTAATGTCCGCCGAATGAGATTAATATCGTTAGTCTTCATTATTACGTCTCCTCTGAAAAAATAGGAATTTCGTAATATAGTGACGCAGATAAAACTTGAAATGTTGCATAAAATGCAATTCTTTGGGAAATTTAGGTAGGACTTACGTAAACTGAACAAATATTGGATATTTGGACGCAAAAGAGGGATATTTCATATATTTTAGGACTTACGCATTTCCCATGGTAACTTACCCGCCCCCTTGCAGAGTTTTTGCTTGGGGTGTTTTGCTTGGGTATTTCTGCGTATTGCTTGGGTGTTTCTGCGGATTTCTTCAGGGTTTAAAACCCCGCCTGCAAAGGTGTGCTAAATCCCGTTTATCAGGAGGACTTTGAGAAGCATATTTGATCGGTTACAGTTCATGCATCGACAAGCGTAAGACCCCACGGTGCTCCGTGCCGACATAGAGGACGTTTCCACCAACAACGAGGGAAGTTATACGTTTCGGTATTTCCGAGGCAATTTGAATCCAAGTTCGCGTGCTTTTCTTGAATCGATAGGCACCTGTTTCGGAAACGCCGTATAGCGTTATGCCATCGACCGCCACGTGACGCATAGCAATCGGAGTATCCTTTGAATCGGTGAGTACATGCCAGTTCTCACCATCGTCCGATATAGCAACTCCATCGTTTGTTGACACACACACCGTATTACCTACAAACACAATCTCTTTGAAGTGCGGTAAATTTTCCAATAGTTGTGTGTATGACACGGCTTTATTAAGCAACAATGGAAAATTTTCAGTCACATCTGTCCAAGTGTTTCCACCATCCAACGATTGAAAGAGGCTGCCGTCACTTTTGCCAAGATAGACAACTTTTCCTGAAGCAGCAATTTGGAAGCCGTTCGTCGCGTAAAAACTCTCAAACACGGGAGCGTCTTGTATATCGGTGTCGTGCCATTTAAGGTCGCCGCGCGTCCATCGGTAGAGTTTCCGTTCATATTCAATGTAGAATGTGTCGTCACTGACAGCGAACTCGCCCGTTGTCCTCGTAGTGGCTTCTTCGATACCAAGTAGATAGAGAGTCAGCTCCCTCTGGTCCATCTCATTGCGTTCAAGTGCAACTCCGGTCCCTGCTATGTTCTCCAACCCTTCACCGTGTCGCCAGTTGACATAAACTGGCATGCCTTCAATATGCCTCAACATATCCATATTTGGAGATAAGCGGAGTAGGCAGTTTGTGCTCCCGCCGTGTTTCGCTCTCATGTAAATCGAGTCTCCTATCGCTGTCATATTTGATAATCCGAGTGTACTGATCGGTTTCCTAATCGGTTTCTTTGGAGGCTTTGGAAGAAATAACTCCGTCAAAATATACGTCCACCTTTCCCCACCATCAGTAGATTTCGCGATACCATCATCAGTCATGGCATAGAGTACATTGTCAACGCGTGCAAGTTGGAGAATGTGGGTTTCGGCGATGCCTATTGAAAACGGATGCCATGTGTGCCCACCATCAGTGGAGCGTCCGACCCCGGCTGTTCTCGCTCCTAAAGGGGCGCGTCCGACCCTGACTGGGGTCGCTACGAAAAAAGTATCCTTATCTAAGGCGACCGCTGGGTGCCAACTAGCCGTAAATATCGGGTTACTCCAACCGAAGTCTTCCCATGTATTGCCAGCATCCGTAGAACGTAATAACTGACCAGCACTCAAAACTAAAACAGTTTCATCTATCGCTACAAGGTTGGGCTTGGTTGATAATGGCAACATTTCCGGCGATTGACTCTCCGGCGTTATATCAGTCCAGGAGTCTCCGAAGTCATCTGAAGTGAACAGCAAATGCCTTCCGCTCCTGAAGTAAATTCTATCACCAGCGACTGTTAAAGCATCAATAGATTGTGGTGCGACGGGCAATTTCTCCCATACCCCAGAATTAAGCCGATAGAGTCCGTTGAGCGTTCCCAAAAATAATGCGTTTTCGATAGCAGCAGCATCCTGTATTTTAGGTGCCGTCAAACCGTTGTTAAATGCCTGCCATGTATTGCCAGCATCTGTTGAACGAAACACACCATTTGAAAGGATGAGGGACATTTCAAATTGGGCATCTTCCGGGCGGCGAACTTGACTTGGATCCGTGATGAATAGTGCGACAAGATTTCCCCGCGGACGTTCACCGACGGAATTCCATGTTACACCGCGATCGGTTGATGCGAATAGGTTTGTTTTTGTGACAATATACAGGGTATCGCCGCGCGCTGCCATTGATTTAGCATAAGCAGTAGAGCGAAGTGAGTCGTTGATGAGGGTCCACTCGGTTTGATCATCTGTTAATCGATAGAGTCCAATGTCTCCAGTCGCATAGAGTTCCTTTTCAGGTGTCACGAAAAAGTTTCTAACCGTTCCACCTACCGGGCCTTTTGCTTGAATCCATTCTGGTTTTGTCTTCAGTACCTCTCCTGTATCTGCTTGCGCAGCTGCGAGAAGGTATGCATTGGCACTCGAACCAACACCTTTACCGTTTCCGATACTATTAGCGTTCCCGTGCTGGTTTCGTAAATCGCGCTTTAGTTCCAAAGCAAGCGTAACAGGATCCTCCACTAACTCAATTGTCATCTCCGATGTAGCGTCCAAACTGTAGGGTTGCTGGAAACGAGACAATGCACGTGTACCGAACCCCAGCATCAAGATAACCAAAAAAGTTGATGCCAGAGAGAGACCCCACGGTAGCCAAGGCTTGCTCATAGGCGGCGATACCGGTTTGAGACGGGCGATTTCGCTCATGATACTTTCGGTTAAATTCGCAGAAATTTGGAAACTGCCCGGAACCGCTTGAATTATGGATGCTTCCTTTTCCAATCGCTCACGGGCGCGGTAGAGGCGACTTCTAACGGTGTTATGCGATACACCCAAAAATACGCTAATCTCTTCACTCGTCATTTCTGCAAGATAATACAGCGTTACAACCGTGCGTTCGCTCTCTGGCAATTTTTGCAGGAGGCGTTTGACGAGTTCGCGCTGGTGCTCAATCGTTGCTTTTTTATTACAGTTCGCCTCATACTGCGCGTAGCAGATTTCTTCGAGTTCGACGGTGGACATGGCATCCAGCGATTTTGTCGGCAGCCGCTTTTTGCGCAGCCATGCGATACAACGACGCGTCGCAATGACGTAGAGCCATCCCGGAAAATGGTCCCGACGTTTCAGCGTCGATAGGCTCTTGTAGACCTTCAGAAAGACATCTTGTGTGATTTCTTCGGCGATATGGAAATCACCGATTTTTCGCCATACAAGGGCGTGCACTGATTTTTTATATTTGTTGACGAGTGTGGTAAAGGCACCTTGATCGCCATCTAAAGTCCGTTGAATGAGGTCAGCGTCATTAGTGTTCATCATGTCTCCTCTCAGAAAATAGGGGTTTCATGATATTATAGACGCGTATAGCACTCGAAATGTTGCATAAAATGCAATTTCGGGAAGATTTAGGATTTAATAGGGTAATAAAGCAGCTAAAGCCTAAGTAGTGAAGGCGCGAAGAACGGAAAAGGTGAAAAAGGAAAATTGCCCTACGAGGTAGAAGAAACACCGTCTAATATTTTATATTCTTTCAATCTATTTTGTAAGGTCCGGATACTTATCCCTAATATTTCGGCTGTTTTCGTTCGATTCCCGCCCTGCCAGGCTAAAGTATCACGAATAAGGGTTTCTTCGACGGTTTTAAGGCTCGCGCCGAGCGGGACAGTCACCGTACTTCGGTTTTCAGGCACACGCATTTCTTCAGTCCGGCTGAGAGGCGGTTTCTGAAACGCCAGAATTTCTTCGGGTAGGTCCGTCGGTAGGATGCCGTTGCCGTCAGCAAAAAGGATGGCGTGGATCAGGACATTTTCCAGTTCTCGCACATTGCCGGGCCAGGGGTAGTTTTGGAGACACGTAAAGGTTTTTGGTAGTATTTTACGGACCGTTTGGGCGTAGGTATCGCAATGTTTCTCTACAAAATGTTTTGCCAACACACGGATGTCTTCCTGCCGCTCCCGTAATGGCGGTAGAGAGATAGAGACCGCATTTAATCGATAATAAAGATCCTTGCGGAAAGTGCCATTCTCGACGGCACGCGTGAGGTTAGCGTGTGTAGCGGCTATAATCCGGATGTCCACAGGGATTAGCTTCGTGCCGCCGACGCGTTCAATTTTGCCTGTTTCAACAGCGCGTAATAACTTTACCTGTAGGGACAGAGGCATATCACCTATTTCATCAAGGAACAACGTATTGTTGTGTGCTCTTTCAAATTTGCCGATGTGTTGCGTCCTTGCGCCGGTAAAGGAACCCTTTTCATGTCCAAACAGTTCGCTTTCGAGTAGTGGCCCCGGAATAGCAGCACAATTAACAGAAACCATTTCCTTCGCTGAACGGTCGCTGTTTTGATGTAAAGCTTGTGCGATCAGATCTTTTCCCGTTCCTGTTTCACCACAAATTAACACCTTTGCCGTGGTATTGGCGATCCTATCAATTTGTCGAAGAATTTCAATAATCTGAGGGCTTCTTCCAATAATACCGGCGTAATTGCCGTGTAATTCACTTCTTGAAATCCTATGAGAGTTTGTAAGTTGCAAGGCTTCTGCTTTTTTAGTTTGGCGTGCTTCTTCCATCGGCTGTGGCATTAGGTGTCCGTTTCCGTTCTCAGAAACTGGTAAAATTACCTTAGAATCAACGTTCGCGAGTTGTGCCTCCCTATCTTTTGCTACGATAGCAGCATCATAACCGTCTTTTTCGAGAAGGTTTTCCAAATTTCTCAATGTATCATTAGACACATTACCGAAAATAAAAACATTCGCTTTATTATAGGGCTTACCATTTCTCGTTCTGTGAATCATTAATCTCACCTTTTCCTTCAGTCGTTAGGGATCCGCCGTTATTTTCTCTTAGTTTTTGTGGCAGAACACGTTGGTTGATTAGAAATCGCCACGAAAACTAACGCTATTTAACCGCTAATAGACTTTTCCTTAAAATTCCTCCTAAAATTAAAACGGAGGCTTCATATTACTATAACGCGTATATCCGTACGAAAGGTTGCATAAAAATAAAAAAATATGGGTTCGGTGTAAAGTATTTCATTTTCAGCGGGAGGAATATGCAAAAAAAGCGAGGATCCTTCAAAAGCAGGACTTACGCAAAAAGCGGTAATTTCTGTCCATTAAACCCCTTGTCACTCTTATCAGGGGATTTTAAGAAGGAATGGGTAAGTCCTATTTCTATTATTCAGCTCACGTTATTATGATGTTTTTGATCGTGTGCGTTTACTTTTCCGGATCTGTCGCAAGATATTTAGGATTTGACTGGACATCGGGAGGGTAGTGAATCTTCCACACCTTAACCGCTGCCTCTGAAAAACTGTCCGCGGGATAGATGGGAGCAAACGCATTGCTTAATTGCCCGTGCAGAAATGTATTTGGGGGTTCTCTCTCTGTTGTTAGCATGATATGGGTGGCATCATGTGTCCTCAGGAACTCTAAAACTTCGCGTTCCGATTTAGCAAAGTAGACATGCTGGTCATAGAGGTATATCCAGTGTTGTATGAAATGATCCTGATCAACGACGGTTTTAACATTGGACAAGACGTTGAGCAGACTTCCGAAACTCCAGTTTGCGGCGACGATAGCGGTATCCGGCAGATTATTTTTCATCCAGTCAAAGGCGTGTGCTTCTGCGCTATTTCCGGGTATAGCACGTCGGAAATGGGTGGCGGCAAGCAGGGTGCGGGTTGCGTGTCCACCGGTGGGTGTCCAGAAAAGTATGATCCCAAGCATGAGCGTGATAATAGCGGTTTTTAGTAGGCGTTGTGGCACATGTTTTTTGATTTGATTTCCATAAAAATCGGCAAGGAAACAGATAAGATCTGCGGCAAAAAAAGCGAGCGATATGCCAATAAAGAAGTCATAACGTTTAGCGTCGCGTGCAAGTGCGCACCAGAAAAGGAACCACATAGCGAAAGCGATATAGATCGGTTCATTTTTAGGTGTACTTTGTCTGTACCAAGCAAGCACAATAACGCCAACTGCACAAGCAACAATGGCAGCACTAAAGAGTAGGTTGCCTGTCGCTGCGCCCCATAAACTATCAAGCCGACTGCGATAAAAGGTGGTGATTGCAAACAGAGTGAGTGGTGCGGCAAACAGCACACCCCATATTTTCCAAAAGCGGATAGCCGCCATAACGATGCCGAAGTATCCCAAAACAAAAACGCTGCCGTAGCGAAACATCCAGTATTCAAGAAAAGGATTTTTAAGTTCTGCGACAGTTTTCATCAATTCATTTTGACTCAATGGAACAGTGGTACTGGCAAAGGAGGTACGTTGTATCAACACATACCCGATTGCGAGTGCGAGGCAGGCAAGGGTCAAGCCAAGCGCGAGGGTCCGAGCGTGCGGTTTAAATTTCTCTGCCCAAGGTGTCTTTGTTATCAGAGCGTATCGGAGTGTCCGGATTCCTAAAAACGCGAGGGGCGGCATTAGCACAAATGCAAAGAGGTGTTTCGCGAAACCGTATCCATCTCGATAGGCGGGCGACGCGATGTAAAGTGTGGGAACGAAGATACAGACCCATATTAGGTAATACTTTAGATCGGTTTCTGTTTCTGATGTGATAAACCGCCAGATCTCAACACAAAGAATAATGCTTAAAAAAATGCCGAAACCTTCCCAACTGATACCGCCCAGAAATACAATAAAACCACTTGTGACCGTCCACTTCATACGGGAACTTAGGTCATGGACACTCAAAGATGCAAGGTAGGTTATGATGGCAAGTATACCGAGCATGAGGCACCAGCTATCTCTATCACCGAGTCCAGTACTGCTGCGTTCAATACTGGCAGGGAGGGTTGCTAAAAATATCCCGACAATACCAGCAACCCGTAGGTCGAAAGTGTGTGCGAGAAAGAGGCAGAACGCACCGAGTGCGATACAAAAACAGATGACAGGCATAAAAAAAATAACGTGATAAAGTGAGATGTTTGGAAAGCATAGCGAGAGCGCTTTGTGTGTGTATGCGAGGACATAGGGATAGAGATTTAGGGTTTGCCCTAAATCTCTACCGACGGGTACCCAGCGGCGCATATCGCGGTCAGGGAGATGTCCGTTCTCGGAAATAAGCTGCGCCTGCCAATAATAAAAATAACCGTCAGGGTCCGTTAGCTGCCCTGCTGGAATTTTAGCCGAACCTTGAATACGGATTAAAAAAGAGCCAAACAGAACGACAATAAGGAGGGCAATCGTGCCGAGTGTTCGTATTTCCATCAAATTATCGTTTACGCAACGTTCCGTCTACATCAATCGGATCATAGAGCCATTTGAGAAATGTTGTGTCGGTTGAAAAGGTGTAGAGGATTCGGTCCAATAGCATCGGATCTTGAACAGCAAGGCGTAGCATACCCGCATCTTGTCCATACTTGTCAAACAGGCTTTTAATCCAGCGTCCATCTGCCTCTCGGATCGGCGTTGCTAACCAGAGAAGTGGTTCAAAGGTATCCAATATAAGCAACCACGGTACATGCTTAGTGGTTGGGTCAATGCCAAGTCGATGATAGAGAAATTTTCGGCCTTCTGGGGTTTTCGCGAGGATGTATTGACCGATGCGGTAATAGTTATTGAGACGTTGAATAGGCGACTGATCCCCACCACGTTCATAGGCACCCATCGCCCAATAAGCCGCCATGTAGGCATAAGCGATAAAAAACTCGTCATCTCCAACATCTTCTATTGTTTGAACATCAAGTTGTTTCTTGAAGAAAGCGTCAAAGTAAAGTTCTTTGGGAGGTGGGACTCTGTAAAAGCAATCCTGAAACGTCGTAAAGGGTGCCTGTTCGGGATACTTTTTTGAGAGGAAGTTGACATATTCATCGCTATCGGAAAGTTCTCGGAGCGTCTTTAGTTCTCGGTCTAACAACTGATAAGAGAATTTCCTTTCCAACAGACTGATTGTCTGTTTCTCAAGCCCTGTGAGTTCTCGATCCTCGTGCCTGTATTCTGGTGATGTGCTGAAGGAAGAAAATAAACCGTTGGTAAATGAGACGAAAAAATAGAGAGCTACTATAGTTTTCAACATAAGGTCCCTCCGGCTTCACTTTGATGTTATTTGCTGTACCGTAGCGGCAGCCTTTTGACGTTCACGACGTTTTTTAATTATTGCTTCGTACTTTGCCCTGCGTTCTGCACAGCACCCGCAATTTTTTTGTTTCAGTGTCTTGATAGTTTCGGATGCCTGCGTGGTTTCTGAGTCCGACTGTGTAGTGTTCGTCGTAGCGGACATTGTTGTTGTGTTGACCTGTTGCTTGTGTAGCGGAAGCATATCGGTAGCGTATCCGATGCCGACTGCAGCGATTGCGAGGGCAGCGATGATGCAAACGCCATAGAAGATGTGGGTATCTTTCATCTTAGTCATTCTCCTTGTCAGGTTGAATGAAGCGTTCAAGGCGTGTAGCGACCTCAGGATCAGATTTCTTAAGCCGGTGGAGTCCTTCTTTGGGACCGTATCGGTTCAATGCCTCCATAGCACGGTTTAAGCGTTTGGGTAAAAAGTGTTGATGCAGTGTGCTCCGAATCTGTGCGTCAGTTGGGAATTGAGATATATCCGGGGTATGTTGTTTCACAAGTTCTGCATCCTTTTCCTGAAGAGTTTGTGGCACTTGTGTTAAGTGCTTAGGTGCCGATAACGCTTCAGTGTTTGTGTTAGGCAGTGCTAAGGTATCGCCGATCTCCTCCACGACCTCCGTTGTGTTTGAGGTGAAGGTTGATTCAGTCAGTAGTGGCGATGCGTCGGTATCCGCCGGTGCTAATTCGCTAACGATGTTTTCGGCGTTCTGTCGGATATCGTCCGCCCAAGCGACATCACCGTCGTATCCGTTGAAATAGCCACGCATCCAAACCTTATTGTCCCAATCGCTTCTAAATCGGTTTAGGACAGCAAGCGTATATTCGCGTGTCGTTTGTTCATCCGTCACATCCGGACGGAAATCCAACTCAAGGAAAAGTTCGGCAAGTTCTTTTCGCATTATCGGTTCATAGTCAGAATAGTCGCCGGTGGGAAAACTTTCACGAAAGTTTTTTTCTTGTAACTCTCTCGCAGAAGATTTGATGCCTTGCGATTCAAGAAAATCCCACCACAGCACAAGATTAAATCCGGGAAAAATAGCGTCCTGTTTTCGCTTGTATTCCAGATATGCTTGGGATTGCATGGCTTTCTTCAGTGCCTGCATATCGGCATCATCAGATCCAGTTTCAAGCATGTATTCTATATCACGCGATGCCCTTTCTTTGAGGGTTTCTTCATATCTCTCCTCAGCAGATTTCGATGCTTCCGCAGGACGTGGCTCAGGTGTGGTGGCTTTGTAGGTGACGATGGGTTCGATCTGTTTCGGTTGAAACACAATCCATCCGATTGCACAAAGTCCGAGAACGATGGCGAGAATACTAATGCTATAGAAGGGTCTTATCTTCATTATTCCAAACTCCTATATATTCAGTGTTGCTCCGAATTGGAGCAACACCGAACGTGAGTTAAAATGTAAACAGACTAATCACAATTTACAGCAGCGTAACAAGCCCTCTCTGCATCTTTTTTAGCGTCTTGACACCAATTAGAATTACTTCCATACTTTTTGCATGTGACAGCGGCATAATTCGCTTCTTGAAAACAGATTTCTTGTAAATCTGGGCAAGGGTCGTTTTTATCAGATGGCGACGCATCCAAGTTGTTGAACATTGTGAAACCGGCAGTTAGCACAAAGAGTACTGCCAGAAGTGGCAGGCTATTGATCCAAAATTTCTTCATAGTTACTCTATTCCTTTTTGTTCTGTCCCACTTGGTAATATCGGAGTTTTACCGACATCGCCTAAGTGAGGACAAGGTTTAGGTTTGATGTTTTTCTTATAGCCGGGTTATAGACAAATCCACTTTGATTGTCCTAAGTCATTCCCCTCGCAGTGCGACTACAAGGTCTCTCTGAATATAGTCTGGCATGTTCAGCATGCGTATATATAGCAGCAATTATCGTGCCTTAGAAGAATCTACATCTTCAGCGATACCCGTAACGGACGACTGTGTAAATCTTGCCTAACACGGTAAATTCTGCACATATAACCCTGCATTTTCTGCCTAACTTCAAAACACACAGATTTAGCACAAGATGTTCCAGTCCCCTCAATAACACCCCAACGTAGGCATTAGGAACTATATTGGATTCGCATGCCCGCGATTAAACATCTCTTTGTTGATGTACAAATCATCCGACCCACGCCAGACATGAGCGATTACGCGACGGTAAATATCAGTTGCTACTGACTTGATTCTGACCTGTTTTCCCTCTATAAGGCACTTTAAATATGCAGCAGATCTCTGTCCCTCCAAAGTGTTGCTTGCGGGTGCGTTTATATTCGCTAATCGGATTGTTCGGTTGGAGGTCTTAAAGGTGTCGCCATCAATTACGGATGTCACGTACGCTGAGTATTCGTACACTTTTTCACCTCTTCTGGAAAAAATAAATTATGGTTTCGTGTTGTTAGCTGCTCACATCGGCAACTAAATCTATGCTTGTCCAAAAACTCAACACATTATCATACATCCAGCATTCGGAGTTTTAGGTTTCCATAGCGAACAACGTCCGGATATACATCCACACTTGCCTTTTTAGTAACTCAGCACACTCACGATAATTTAGCAATTATCGTGCCAATAGGTAAAATCCATGCTATTAGCGAATTTCAACAAAACATAACTATGCAAATTCTGAGCGTTCGGCAAATTATGCTTACCTAAATGTGTAAATTCTGCATAATTCTATCTATAAGGTATAAAGAGCAATACGTGATACTGGAAAAGAAGACACAAGAACGGTTAGTTTCAGGTTTCTTGTGTCCATTAGAGGCGGATCGCAACCCGGAGTGTTTCGCAGCGAGAATCCTAAAAGGAGAGATTTTGCGCAGGAGATTAAACTATACGAAGATTATCGTAAAGGTAAATTATTTAGACACCGTAGGCAGATCAGATTACCAGAATAGGACGAGATAAGAAGTTGTATAGTATAGCACGCTAACGAAATAGGGTGATTATCAATCGCCACGTTGAAAGCGGAGTACACCGTTCTGTTGCGTACCGATGTAAAATGTATTGTTATTAACAGCAAAGGAGGTGGCTGTGTGCGGCAGTTCTGGTGCAATTGGTTCCCATGTGTTGGTCTGGTTATCCACCCGATAGACACCACTATCACACACACCGTAAAGGGTTATGCCATCAACCGTAATTCGGTCCATGACGGGTCTATTCCCGTCAACATCGGTGAGCATATACCATGTCCCACCATAGCGTGAATGCATGGCCCCGATGTCCGTCGAGACGTAGACGGTCCCGCCTCCGAATAGGACCTCTTTGAAGTATCTAAAGGGAAAGGCGAGGTTCGCGGTGATGTTGTTCCAAGTGTCTCCATTGTCGAAAGACTGAAAGAGGTTGCCATCGCGTTTACCAGCATAGACGGTGTTCCCAGAAACAGCGAGCATCAACCCTTTCGCGTGGGTATTCGCGAATGAAAAATAACCAGAATCTTCTAAACCCGTGTAGTGCCATTTTGTTTCGCCGCGCCGCCACCTGTAAAGTTTATGTTTGTATTCCATGAAGACGGTATCGCCAACGATTGCAAACGTTCCATCCCTTCTCCATTCTCCAAAGACGCTATATTGGTCAGTGCTCCACTGATCCCGTGCTATAATGATATTGCCGCTGTTATCCCACGCTTTTCTGCGGTTTTTTCCCCATCCCATGCGCAAAGTATCTTCTTCAAAATCAGGGACACCTTCAACCGGTAGGAACACGTTACCAGCATCAGAGAGCCGAAAAAGCGTCACATTATTACGCTCAGTGTTGCTGGCATAGAGAACAGTGTTGGCGGCTGCAACTTTCGCTTCTTCCAATGGAGCATTTCTGTCAATCCCCAAACCAATGGGTCTCCAAGACTCCCCACCATCTGTAGATTTAAGCATCTCTGCTGGTGTTAGTGCATAGAGAGCATTTTTGACCATAAACAGACTTGGAACATTAGAGTTCACCAATCCAACTGTAAATGGGCGCCATGTGACACCACCATCCGTTGAACGAATGATCCCGAAAGCACCAGATTTGTAAAAATTGTTTTCGTCCAACACAGCAATAGGAGAAATACCAAGGGCAAGCGCATGCGAATCATCTCCAGGGTCTGTCCATGTTTCGCCACCGTCATAAGAGAATAACATCCCACTGGGTCCCATCACCACAAGCACTTTTCCAACTGGAACAACTTGGACGGTAGTTATTACTTTAGTTGGAAATTTATGGATATCAGGCGTAATATCTGTCCACGAATCGCCAAAGTCACGCGAATATAAAATCGCAGCAGATTTCGGGTTTTGATTTTGCCCATTTTGCGGATCAGCAATTGTTCCAACATAGAATCTGCCGCCAGCGACCGCTAACGAATTGATGCCTCGTCGGGTTGGCACTGGTGATTTTTTCCAAGTATCGGTAAACCGGAAAAGTCCTCGACTTGTACCAACAAACAACATGTTATCAATAGCAACCGCGTCCCATATACGGAAATTGGGACTGCCGACATCTGGCGCGTTATCGGATTGCAGGAATTCCCCTATGGATTCCCATTGATTTCCGAAATCGTCGGAACGAAATACCCCTGTTCTAAGGATGAGGTACATCCCCATATCTGTCATAACCAAAGCAACCGCACGTCCTTCAGGTCGCGCACTGAGCGCATTTAATGTCTTACCGCCATCAGTTGAAACCAAGAGTTCATCGGCTGTCAGGAAGTAGAGGGTATCACCGCGTTCTGCCATCACTGGGTCAAACTCTCGATTCGGGCCGCTGGAAGTAACAAATGTCCATGCATCCGACTCTTCCGTGAGCCGATAGAGTCCTGTTTTTGCAATAGCATAGAGAGATTTGTCAGATGTGAGAAAGAGTCCTGGCTCAGAAACGCTTCCGGGTCCCTGCGTCTGAACCCATTGCGGTTTCGCAGTTGAGATGTCCTTTCCATCTGTTTGTGGGGTTGTGATGAGAGGTGGTTCCGTTTGGAACCCCAATCTACTGTCCTTACCGGCGGTATGGGTTCTCCCAAATCGGGTCAACAGGTCAGATTTTCGGTTTAACTCTCGGACAATAGTCGTGTCAATCAATTCCACAGTCATCTCTGATGCGGCTGCCAAGTTGTAGGGCTGCTGAAAGCGGGATAACATACGCGTGCCGTGTCCTATCATCAGCATAATCAAAAGGGTCGCTGCGAGGGAGAATCCCCACGGTATCCAAGGTTTGTTCACGGAAGGCGAGGCAGGTTTAATCTCTGCGATTTCGCGCATGATATTCTCTGTGAGTGTTGGGGACACTTGGAAAATACTGGAGGCATCCTGAAGCAGATGCTCTTGGTTCTTCAATCGCTTCCGGGCGCGGTGAAGTCGACTTTTAATGGTGTTCGGCGATACCCCTAAGTACTCACTAATTTTTTCACAAGACATTTCCGCGAGATAATGAAGGGTTATGACGGTGCGCTCGCTTTCTGGCAGCTTTTGGAGGAGCCGTTTAATGATTTCGCGCTGGTGTTCGAGAGCGGTTTTTTCATCGCGTTCTGTCTCATATTGTGTGTAGCAGAACTCCTCTAATTCCGATATTGGCATCGCGTCCAATGATGTCGTGGCGAGTTTCTTCTTTCGGAACCATGCAATACAGTGTCGCGCAGCGATCACATAGAGCCATCCCGTAAAATGATCCGAAGGCTTCAGCGTCGATAACTTTTTGTAAACCTTCAGGAAAACATCTTGCGTAATCTCTTCAGCGACGTGAAAATCGCCGATCTTCCGCCAAACAAGGGTGTGTACCCATTTCTGGTATTTGTTCACGAGCATCGTAAACGCGCTTTGGTCACCATTTAAGGTGCGTTGAACCAATGCGAAGTCACTGGCTTCCATGTTGTATCTCCTCCCGACAAAATAGCACTTCTACTTGTTAAAAACGCGTGTATGCGGCAAAAAGGTTGCATAAAATGTGAAAAAAATGCTTAATCTACATCATATTGTGGCAAATTTCGTGCCAATCCTCGGGAAAAAAGTGCAATATCTGACCAAAACTCCGAATTTTCAATCATATTTTGAATTATCAACGGCTTAAAACGTAGGCACACACTGAGTTTAGAAAAATATCTTGGAAACTCATTCTTTTTAAAAAAATTGCTGCATTAAAGGCGCGAGCATTAATTCTTAATTCGTTTCCTACTGCCAAATCGCAAAAATTGGAGCATAAATCGCAAAAATTGGATGTCCTCCGCAAAAATTGTGCTATTGGATATTAGCATTTTTGCGGAATGTACGCCAGTGCGCCCCATAAATATTTTAAGCGCAATGTTGGATGAGGATACTAATGGAAAGAACCCCCTAAATCCCCCTTATCAAGGGGACTTGTAATGTCCTTTGTAAATAGAAGGAACCCCCTAAATCCCCTTATCAGGGGACTTGTAATGTCCCTTTTCTTCTAATCGGATAAAAGTAAAAGGCGCATAGCAGATGCGCCTTTTAGAAAGAGAGTGTATGACAAAATTGGGGTTAGAAACCCCTCCTACAAGAGGGATTTGTGACGATATTTTCGCCTTGACATAAGGATATAGGTATGATAGGCTATGCTAAACTTTAGTTATTGTCAGCACCCTCATTGATCCAGTCGATGAAAAGTTGGATCTGGTCACCGTCTAACGGTGGACCGCCTGGAGGCATACCGCCGCCATCAATACGCTTGACGACAAGGCTGCCTTTGCCATCACCAGCGGCGAACGCGGGTCCAGTGTTTCCGCCCTTTTTGAAGGTATCGTATTTGCTAAGGTCAAGCCCTGCAACACCGGGTGCGGCGTGACACCCTGGAATAGCGCATCTTTCGGCAAGGATAGGCTGGATATCGTCTTTAAAAGAGACTCCCACCACAACAGGTTCTTCAACAACAGGTTCTTCTGCCGGGGGCGGCGGTGTCTCAGGAGGTGTTGTTGTCGGTTGTAAGACATCTGTCATACCGGTGGTATCTTCAGTGATGTCGCCCTCGTCGCCGCAGCTGGCGATGAAAATTGCAGCGAGAAAGATACTCATCGCAAAAACAGGGATAGTGAATATGTGTCGGTTACGGACACGTATAGAAAATGAATCAATCACAGTAGAATTCTCCTTTTCTGAGAAATGTGTTTTTTAGCAGAAATTTCGCTTATTTTGTATATAGAATACCACGAGATACCGGAGGTGTCAACATGAAAATTTTGATTAACACCGATATTACGTCGGAGCAGCAACAGCAGATCGAATCGGTTTCTGACGCGCTTTCGCTTGTGAGACCACAAGATTCAGAAGAGGCACTGCGTGAAATCGTGGACACTGATATTGTGTTCGGTGGGTTTAACCGTTCGCTTTTTGAAAATGCGAAGCAGCTGAAGTGGGTGCAAGTGCTTTCAGCCGGCGTTGACGGCTTACTGTTCCCCGAATTTGTCAAGAGCGATGTTATCCTGACGAGTGCGAAGGGTTTCGTTGGACCGCATCTGGCAGACCAGACATGGGCTTTACTTCTCGGACTACTGCGAGGCATCGGACGCTCGGTACGTGAACGGACCTGGGACAATCGAATGTCGATCCGTCACGCGACCTGGGAATTGAGCGAACGCACGCTGGGGATTGTGGGACTTGGTGGCACAGGAATTGATGTTGCACGTCGAGCACAAGGGTTCGATATGCGGGTCATCGCTGTTGATCCTGAAGCGGTTGAAGCACCATCATTTGTAGATGAAGTCTGGCGGATGGATCGGTTCCATGAACTTCTTGCAGTATCGGATATTGTTGCCATCTGCGCGCCGCTGACCCCAGAGACGCATGGAATGTTCGATGATGCAGCATTTGAACAGATGCAATCGCACGCGTTACTCATCAACGTCACACGCGGTAAGATTGTAGACGGACCAGCACTACTCCGCGCACTCACTTCAGGCAGCATCGGCGGTGCGGGATTGGATGTTACGCCTGAAGAGCCGTTGCCTGCTGACAGTCCATTATGGGATCTGCCGAATGCAATTATTACACCGCACGTCGCGGGCGGTTCACCCATTCGTTTGGATCGGTCAGTTGGGCTTTTCTGTGATAACTTAGAACGGCTTCTCGTTGGTAAACGGCTTCTCAGCATCATCGATAAAGAGAAGGGATATTAGGTGTGAATTTGGACTGTGTGCGTGGGCGTAAGTGGTTCAGGTTATTTTTCTGCATGTTTGATGCTACCCCACGTCACAGCAATCTTATCTGACGGTTGCACTGGTAAAGAATTGCCAACCCAGCGCGGCAAAATAGGGAGGCTATCCCGCAAAAGGACTAAACGCCGAGCTTCCTCGGACGCAAACGAATAAATGTAGAGACCGTAATCATCGGTAAACGTCTCAGCAGAAAACACAAGATGTTTGCCATTCGGTGCCCAATCCACCTGAAAGAACTCCCGCAAGCCTTGTTTGACTAATACTTCGAGATTTATCCCGACACCATCCGCAAATACGTTTTCATGAACGAGGTCGGTTACTTTTCGGTGGTTCTTCCCCTCAACATCGGCAACAAATACGCCTTCATGAACGGGTGTGTAGGCTATCTCTTTGCCGTTTGGTGAGAAACTATAGAACGGGTAACGGTTTAAGAAACTCGCACGTTCATGGAATAGTAAATGTTTTTTCGGGTTTTCCTGACCATCGATTTTCGACTCCCAGATTTCCTGACGCCGGTCTGTTGCAGCGAGATTGTAGAACACAGATTGCGCATCCGGTGCCCAGACAAACCCTACTGGTCTTTCGCCGATTGGATGGGGTAACTTTCGCTTCCGTTGTCCATCGGGTGAAATTAGAAAGATTTCTGTTTCTAATCCGCGTCCGGCTCTTATTCTTTCAGGGTTGCCAGCATAGACAATCCAACGTCCATCTGGCGACCAAGAAATATCCACGTAAGAATGGACTTGCAATATAAGGGAACGAATTTTCTTACCGGTGCGAAGGTCGCGGATATGGAGAACATTACGGCGGTCAGGGTCGCTATCTACCGCTGCCAAAAATCGACCATCCGGCGAAGGGGTAGAAATACCTTCTGCCGTAATGCGGGTAGGCATAGTATTATTCGGATGCATCATGTAAGTAATCCCACGATAGGCGAAGACAATCACACCTTCTGCCCAGCAGAACAGCCCCGTACAAAAACTCAATAGAATGATGAGCGTAAACAGAAAAGTCAAGTACCGCGTGTGCATGAGAAACCCTCGCTTCAACCTTAGTCCATGTCAGCGATTTTAACGAGTTGTTTGCCGATGTTGCCGCCTTTTAGCATACTAATGAATGCTGCGGGTGCGTTCTCAATTCCGCCTTCTTCAATCGTTTCGTGATATTTTAACTTGCCTTGCTGTAACCATTCTGCCATCTCAACGAGCGCGTTTGCGTGTTGGTCAGCGAATTCGAAGACGAGGAAACCTTCAATTCTTGCGCGTTTGGCAATCATGTGCCAGAGGAAACGGGGTCCCATCTCGGGTTTCTCGAGGTTATACTGAGAAATCTGCCCACAGATAACGACACGCCCCTTAATTCGGAGATTCGGGAAAACGGCATCCGTAATCTCTCCACCAACATTGTCAAAATAGACATCAATACCATCAGGGAGAAGTTTCTGAAGTTCGGTATGATAATCGGTAACACTATTATAATTAAAAGCAGCATCAAAGCCGAGTTCATCAACGATATAGTCAACTTTTTCATCGGTTCCCGCGGATCCGACAACTCGGCATCCCTTAATTTTCGCAATCTGCCCGACGACGGAACCAACGGCACCAGCGGCACCAGAAACAAATACGGTTTCCAACTCTTGAAGTTGACCAACTTCGAGCAAACCGAAATAGGCAGTCAACCCCGGCATACCGAGAATCCCTGCGCCTGTTGAAATAGGTGCGATTGTTGGATCAATTTTCCGTAGTCCATCAACAGGGGTGGCACCATATTCCTGCCACCCGATATTCGCGTTGACGATATCACCGATCCTAAAATCCGGATGCTTCGATTCAATAACCTGTGCGACAACACCGCCCACCATCACTTCATCAATTTCAACGTTAGCGGCGTAAGACTTTGAGGCATTAATCCGTCCCCGCATGTACGGGTCAACGGAGAGGTAGATAGTTTTTACCAATACTTGACCGTTTTCTGGTTTCGGAATCGGGACCTCAACCAAATTGAAATCTGACTCTTTTGGATACCCTATGGGCCGAGAGGCGAGGGTAATTTGACGATTCATTAAGACTTCTCCTTATGACTAAATTAACCTCTCTGATTGAATTGGACGGAATCTTCACCATGAATGACAATGAGTTCGTGTTCGGGCGCATCCCAATCGAAAACTTTAACAATAGGTAGGATAACACGGACAGCCAATCCGATACGTCGTTTATCAGATCGATTTGCCTCCGAGTGATGTAAGGTGCGCTCATTAAAGAGGACGAATTCCCCGGGTTGCATCTCCAAGTTAACAAAATTGCTTGTATCAATGAATCCGAGGTCCCCCATTTGATTAAACGCCATATCGGATGTCGCTTTCACATGCGGTATCACTTTGCGGTGAGAACCGGGAACGATCTGGAGGCAGCTATTTTCCAAAGTTGCCGAATCAACAGCAATCCATGCGGAAATAATAATCGGGGGTTCAAGGGGCCAATAGTTGAAATCTTGGTGCCACGGAATCTCCTTTGCTCCGGGTTCTTTAACAAAAAAGTTTGTCCGCCAGAGTAGGAGATCTGGTCCGTAAAGGGATGCCATCCGTTTGACGATAGTAGGATGGGTAGCAAGGTCGTGAATTAAGGAAGAATCAAGGTGGCGGTTATGCTCCCTATTTTTATGATCAGGGGCATCGGTTTCAAGGACTTTTTCGATTTCCGGTTGCATATTGAGCATATCTTCGGGGCTACAGAGTGTGTAAGGACCGAGATAACCGTGTCTCCAAAACTGTTCCCGCTCTTCAGGGTTCAGTGTATGGTTTCCATTCTGCATGGTATGAATCCCTTTGTTGTAACCTAAGTTACTATCTAAGTAAAATAATCCATTCAATTACGTTGCGTGTTATTAAACCAATTATATGTTTATATACTCACGGTTAATATTACACCTTAATATGAGGGATTATATCTTATTTTCACTCAGGAGTCAAATTAAATCTGTAGTCAAGCAAAGTCATTCATAGTAAAACCTATAATTAATTAATTGGGCACACTCAAACAGTCTGAATGCCTATAACAGGCATTCAGACTGGCACAAACTAACAGTTTATGCTACAAAGATGCACGAACTAAAAGGCTATGGTACAAAAATGTCTGTTCATTTTTAGGATTCACTATAAACTTCATCAAACCTCACCGACGGAGGCGTTAGTCCTGACAGACGTGTACTTTAACCGCGCCGGAGGTTTTATCGGCAGAGACACGGAAAGCTTCGCTGATTTCCTCAAGCGGATAGTAGTGCGTCACGAGTTTTGTGGCATCGACCTTACCAGAATCTATCAATTCAATCGCTGCTTCAAAGTCCGTCTCCATCCCGCTATAGCCGTAACAGTTAGACCCTGTAATGAACGCCTCTGACCAGACGACGGTAGAAAGATTCACTTCAAGGGATTTGTAATAGCCTGCGACAAGGACAACTGCGCCTTGTTTCCGAACGATAGTTGTTGCGGTGTTGAAGTTCTCTGCGCCGCCAACGGTTTCGATGACTGCATCAAAACCGATGCCATCTGTTACATCTTTGACGTATTCTTGAACATTGGTATCACCAACGTTGACGATGTGATCGGCACCCAGTGCTTTTGCTAACTCCGCCTGTTGTTCGTATTTGACGGTAATCAAGGTCTCTTTAATACCTGCGGCGACCGCGTCTGCTAAACAGAATTGTCCGATAGTGCCACCACCAATAATAGCGATAGTATCGCGGGAGTTAGCACCTGAACGTGCTACGGCGCGGTGTGAGACGGCAAGCGGTTCAACGAGTGCGCCCTGTTCAAACGTCATCTGTTCCGGTAATTTAAAAAGCCCTGAGTGATGCGTCGCCGTGTATTCTGCGAACCCGCCGTGCATGTTCGGAGAGATCCAACCTCTATTAAAGCAGAGATTATACTGACCTGTCTCACAATATTTGCAAGTCCCACAGTGGGAAAAACACTCTACGGCGACCTTGTCCCCGATATCAAATTCTGCCACACCATCACCAAGAGCCACGACCACTCCACATGTTTCATGACCGGCGGCGTGTTCATGCGATTGTCCCCAATGCCCGAAATAACTGTGGAGATCGCTCCCACAGATGCCTGTTTGCTTGGTATCAACGAGTACAAAGCCCGGAGGCGGTTCGTTACGTTCGACCTCACGAATAGCAATTTCTTCAATGCCTGTATAGATAGCGGCTTTCATTTTCATGAGAACTCCTTCTTTAGGGCGTGAGGCGCGAAGACCTCAAACTACCGTCTTACTGTTGGTGCGAACATTTGAAGAATAGCGCGTTTATCAGATTTACCAACGCTTGTTTTAGGGATTTCATCAACAAAGACAAACTTGTCTGGGATCCAGAACTTTGGGAACTCAGATGTGAGTTGCTGCTTGAGGATATCCGCGATGTCTGCATCGGTGCGGTTAGAAACCGCACCTATCGGTGTAAGGACGACGACAGCGAGGGGTCGTTCCCCCCATTTCTCGTCGGGTATGCCGACAACCACAGCCTCACGCACGTCGGGATGTTTCAGCAGTGCAGTCTCCAAAGCGACACTTGAAATAGACTCACCACCGCTTCGGATGAGTGCTTTCGCTCGGTCAACAATTTGCATGTAGCCGTCCGCGTCAATCGTAGCCATATCACCTGTGCGTAACCATTTATCGGTTGTGAAGTGTTCCGCAGAGGGTTCAGCTTTATAGTAGCTATTCGCTGTCCAAGGGCTGCGGACCTGTAGTTCCCCGATTGTCTCGCCATCCCAAGGGAGTTCCGTGAAGCCGTTAGATGTTTCAGCTGCGAGCCGGAGTTCAACACCCGGTATAGGTCTCCCCTGCTTTGCCTTAATTTTCCATTTTTCAGCATCCGATAAACTGCGATGGACACCGCGCAGCTTCGAGAATGTTCCGGTTGGGGACATCTCTGTCATCCCCCAAGCGTGGCAGATCTCAACGCCGAGTTCTTTTTCGTAGGCTTCAATCAGGGACAGTGGCATCGCCTCACCACCAACGATCAACCGCCGCAATCTGCGGATATCCGTTCTCCTTTTGCGGAGTTCGGGATACGCCTCTGCCCAGATTGTTGGTACGCCTGCAGCGACAGTGACACCCGTTTCGGCAATAAGCTTGGCTATACATGGCGGTTTGATACCCGGTAACACTATATCTGCACCAGCAAACATGCTTGCATAGGGCAGTCCCCACGCCATCGCATGGAACATTGGAACGATTGGCAAAACGACATCTGCTTCCGTCACCCCGAAGACATCAGTTTGGTTTGCTGCCAGTGTGTGGAGAAACATGGAGCGGTGTGTGTAGAGAACACCTCTCGGTTCTCCTTGTGTGCCACTGGTGTAACAAAGCCCCATTGCCCAATTTTCATCTCGGATATCCCATGCATATTCGGGTGTAGCCTCAGCGATGAGTTGCTCATAAAGTGTCCGAGTATCCGCGAACATCGGATCAAAATTGATAACTTGATCACATTCAACTTTACTTTCGAATGTCTTAAATTGCTCAGCAAAAGCGTTATCAACAAAGATGAGTTTGTCTTCCGCCTCACGGATAATTTGCGCCAATTGTACAGGCGAAAGACGGACATTAAGCGGGTGTAGCACGGCACCTATACACGGAATCGCGTAGTAGAGTTCTAAATGTTGATAAGTATTGGAAGCATACGTCGCTACTCTGTCTCCGCAGTGAATCCCTAATTGGGTGATAGCGTTCGCCAATCGCTGCACGCGCTCGTATAAGGCAGTATAGTTATAACGGTGAAACGTTCCGTCAGGCAGCAGTGTGGTAACCTGTTTATCCCCGTGTATACGGTGTGCGTGTTCTAAAATCTGCGCGAGTGTCAGAGGATAGTTCATCATTGAGCCGTGCATGCTTCTAAGGATTCAGTTTCCGCTTCACTTTCTACTATCAAAATAGATTCCGACGCATTTGAAGATCCTGTTAAAAATCACATTTCCGAGAAAGATTTTGACTGCGAAGTCATAAATGATCATGATCTACCTTCATTTTACCACAAAACAGCGTTTATTATTAAAAAAAGTGATCCCGAATGTTATCCCTTTACTTTACTTTGCATTTTGTGAGAAAGATAACGCATAATTAAAGCGTATTAGGGGAACTTTAAGCAGTAATGCAAAGTCCTCAGATAACATAGGAGTATTTCCTAAATAGTTCTTTTTCTGTTTATTTATTGGTTTTTCTATGTTTTTGTGGTATAATAATAGTATGAAACACTATAAAACACCACGAGAAACATCGGAGATTCTCGGTATTTCTATAGATAGGCTCCGACGCTTAGCAGAGAATGGCACAATCTCTACTATTAGAACGCCCGGTGGACAAAGGCGTTATGACGTGCAAGGGTATCTTGATGCTCAAACCGAAACAGATATTGTTACCATTGGATACTGCCGAGTTAGCGGAAAATCGCAATCAGACGATCTCGCGTCCCAAGTCGCTTACTTGCAAAAGCACTACCCAGAGGCAGAAATCATCAAAGACTTCGGTAGCGGTATCAACTTCAAGCGAAAAGGGCTTAGAACCTTATTGGAACGCCTCTTGCGAGGCGATAAACTCCGCGTTATTGTTGCCCATCGGGATCGACTCGCCCGTTTCGGCGGCGAAGTCATACAGTTCTTGGTCGAACAAAACGGTGGCGAAGTCGTTGTTCTCGACGAAACTGTTTACAGTCCCGAAGAGGAACTTACTGCCGATCTCCTCGCAATTCTGCATGTCTTTTCCTGTAGAATGTCTGGACTCCGGCGATACCGTGACCAAATCAAGGAAGATAGAAATCTTTCCGACAGTCGAACAGAAGGCAATACTTCGTAGATGGTTTGGCACTTCACGGTATGTCTACAATACGGCAGTCTCCTTATTGGAAGATAAGGAGGCACCGAGAAACTTCAAAGGACTTGTGCCTGTCGTTTTTGATAAACTTCCGAGTTGGCACACCGAAACACCGCGGCAGATAAAAGTCGGTGCGGTCATGGATGCCTGCCAAGCCGTCGGGAATGCGAAGATCAAAGGTAAAAAAACAGGTGAGTTTCAAAAGGTTTCATTTCGGTCAAGAAAACGCAGGCAGACGCTTTATCTGCGAGCGGACTCCGTGAAAGAAAACGGATTTTATGTGCGGTTGTTAGGCGAAATGAAGATGTCAGAACCCTTACCTGCGAAACCACAAGGCACAGGTAAGGTATCAGAACGTGATACAGATGCAGAGGTCAAGGATTCTCAACTGATACTCGAAAACGGAAGGTATTTCCTTTGCGTTGTTTATGTTGAGAAGAAAAAGACGCGAGAACCAAGCGGTAGAATCGTAGCACTTGACCCCGGTGTTCGTGATTTTATGACATTTTTTACTGAAGATGGCTTCGGTTGGTTAGGTCAGCAGTGTATCAACCGTATTCAAAGGCTTTGTCAACACTGTGATAATCTCTACGCACGCGCGACGCGAGAGAAACGCCCGCTACGGCGTGCTTTGCGGAAAGCTGCGAATAAAATCAAAGTAAAAATCCGTAATCTTATTGATGAACTTCATAAGAAGGTCGCACACTTCCTTGTAACCCACTTTGACATCATTTTGCTACCAACTTTTGAGACGAAACAGATGACAAAACGAGGTGCGCGGAAGTTGCGAAAGAAATCTGTTAGGCAGATGCTAACGCTCTCACATTATAAGTTCAAAGCGTTTTTGAAACAAAAGGCGTTTGAATATGGTATTCAAGTGATAGATGTTTGCGAGGCATATACTTCTAAAACGGTATCTTGGACTGGAGAAATCGTCGCGAACCTCGGCGGTTCTAAAGTGATCAAGTCATCGGCAGGGCATCGTATGGATAGGGATTTAAACGGCGCACGGGGGATATTCATTAAGAATGTCGCACGTGCTTTGACGGTTCGTCCATCTATTTAGGTAGATGCAAACCGAGTTTTCTATAGTTTTTCATAGAAATACTCAGGTTCAAAGGAACAGGCATAGAATGTCAATTTCAGATAATAAAGGGTCTTTCTGGTGCATTATAGCGATCTTGTTAGGCGTTGCATTAGCGATACCGATGACTGCCAGTGCTGAAGCATTTAAGGTAGTTGTTCAAGACCAGAACGGAAACGCTATTCCAGAAGCAAGCGTACAAATTGGAAGCCAAGAACAGACAACAGATGAATCCGGGAATGCTACGTTTAGCGACGTGACAGGTGCGCAGCCCCTGAGCGTGATAGCCATCGGATTTTCGAACAAACGACTTAATACGACTGCAGGACAGACCGAAGTGACAGTGGTGCTTGCCCCGATCCAAACTGTTGATGCGGTTGTGGTGGTCGGTACCCGTAGTATAGGCAGAAGAGTCCTACAGGCACCCGTGCCGATAGAAGTGGTTACCAGAGAACAACTGAGTTTGACCGGTCAATCCGAAACGGGTCGTGTCCTTCAAATGTTAGTTCCCTCCTTCAATTTCTCAAGCTCAACGATCAGTGATGGTACAGATGCCCTACGCCCGGCAACGCTGCGTGGCTTGGGACCTGATCAGACACTTGTGCTTGTCAACGGCAAACGTCGCCACAAGAGCGCATTGCTGCACGTTAATACGTCGGTAGGTCGTGGTACTGCAGGCACAGATTTCAATGCGATACCGTCAGCAGCGATAGAGCGGATCGAAGTGCTACGCGATGGTGCGGCGGCGCAATACGGCTCCGATGCGATTGCCGGTGTCATCAATATTGTGCTCAAAGAGGATGTCGATACAGGCAATGCTGATCTCTATTGGGGACAGACTTACGAAGGTGATGGCGATACATGGAACGGTAACGCCAACTACGGTCTGAAAGTCGGCGAATCTGGTTTCCTGAATCTCACCACCGAATGGCGCGACAGATACCGCACGAACCGCGCTGGACTCACTGGTAATTTACAATATGATTTGTTAGAAGCAGCTCCGGGCGAGCCAACTGCTATGATAAATGACGAGAAAAAAGACGGGATGCGGTTTGACTCGCGCGAATACACTTTTGAGCGTCAAAACTTCCGAATCGGGGATGCTGATTCATCTCAGAAAGTTGGATTCTATAATTTTGGACTCCCGCTTGCTGAAGGTTTAGAACTCTATTCTTTTGGTGGATACTCCTCACGCCAAAACAATAGTGCGGGTTTCTATCGCAGAGCGAACCAAGCATCCAGAACCGTCACCGAAATTTACCCCGATGGATTCTTGCCAGAAATTAACACCGACATCGGGGACACCTCTCTCGCCTTAGGTATGGCATGGACACACGAATCGACTGACCTGAATGTCGATGTCAGCGTCAATTACGGATTGAACACATTTGACTTTTTCATTTCAAATTCGCTGAATGCGTCTTATGGTCCGAGCAGTCCAACGTCGGCAGATGCTGGTGGTTTTGAACTATCGCAAACAGCATTCAACTTGGATGTTACGTATCCGTTAGATTATCAATCGTCTCTCATTAACCTTGCGGGTGGCATCGAATTCCGTAGGGAAGGTTATGGCATCCATGCGGGTGAGCCGCTCTCATGGATTAATGCCGGACTCGGTGTAGACGGTGCTTCTGGCGGTATCCAAGTTTTCCCTGGCTTCCGACCGGACAACGAAGTGGACGAAAGCCGAACCAACATCGCAGGTTACGCAGACTTTGAATCTTATCTGAGTGGACAACCCGGAACGGGACTCCTCGTCGGCGCAGCGGTGCGTGGCGAGCAATATAGTGACTTCGGTGCTACCGTTACAGGAAAAGCGACAGCTCGCTATGATTTGACGAAAGCGGTTGCGGTTCGTGCTGCAGGCAGCACAGGTTTCCGTGCGCCCTCATTGCAACAACTCTACTTCAATAATATCAGCACACAATTCAAAGTAGATGCTGACGATCTTGATAAGGACGGAAATACAGAAGAATTGATAGCACTTGAAGTTGGTACCTTCCGCAATGACAGCGAGGCCGCGAGTGCACTCGGTATCCCTGAACTGAAAGAGGAAACTGCCTTCAATGTTTCCGGTGGTTTCGTATTGAAACCGCTCGATAAACTGTGGCTCACGGTCGATGGATTCCTCATTCAAATTGATGATCGGATCGTCCTGAGTGGTAGTTTCAGTGCTGATGACCTAACCGAATTAGCTGCAGCGGGTGCAAGCAGCGCACAGGTGTTCACGAATGTTGCACAGACACGCACACAAGGCATTGATGTCGCTGGAGGTTACTTATATACTTTTGACAATGAATCTTTACTCAATTTGAGAGCTGCGTTGACGTGGGCGGATACTGAAGCCATTGGCGATGTGGATGCTCCAGAAATCCTTATCGGGCGTGAGGATACTCTTTTCCCCTCACAGGAACGCTCCATGATTGAAGAGTGGCAGCCGAACACACGTGTTAATATCAGTGCGGATTACATAATCGGTGATCTCACTATTGGTGGTGCCTTGCGCTACTTTGGTAGCTACACTGTTCAAGAGGGAAGCGGTGACGATCCGGCACGGCAGACCTACGGTGGAAAATGGCTCACCGACATCCAGAGCAATTACCAACTGAACGAAGGGCTTTCGCTGACCATCGGTGCGAACAACCTATTTGATCAGGTGCCTGACTTGAATGAAATTGGTCAATCCCGCGGTGGCACTTTAACGGATAGCACAGGTCGGGTCATTGTTGATTCACCGGGTGTGTTCACATATTCGAGAAGGTCCGCACCCTTTGGCTTCAACGGCGGACTTTATTACGCGAAGTTATCCTATCGTTTTTAGGGCCTCCTATCAAGACTTGCGTCAGATGTAAAAATTTAGAGAACACCCTTTTACGATAAAAAATCATCTCCCTCATGCAAATACCACAAAGCAGTGGTGTAACGTTCATAGAGAACTCCTTTTGGTAAGGGTTGCTTATCTCCGTAACCGTAAGGAGTTCTCTTTAATTAATCAGGACTTAGGCAAACCGAACAAATATTGGAGATTTGAACACAAAAACGGTATTTTCGATATTTTTAATCCCTTGTTCGCCCTTATCAGCGGACTTTAAGAAGTTGTGCGTAAATCCTACTAATTTTATTTTTTATTATTTAGACCGAACTCATACATATTATAGGGAATCCACTAAAATGTTATTTTCAAATAATAGGCGATATTCCTGGTGCATTGTCGTGATTTTATTGGGACTCGTATCAGTGATACCAATAACTGCCAATGCAGAAACGCTTAAGGTAGTCGTCCAAGATCAAAACGGGAATGCCATTCCAGAAGCAAAAGTACAAATTGGAAACCAAGAACAGATAACAGATGATTCTGGGGCGGCTCTGTTTAGCAATGTCACAGATGCGCAGTCCCTAAACGTAACTGCAATCGGATTTTCGAGCAAACGACTTAATACGACTGCAGGACAGACCGAAGTGACAGTGGTGCTTGCCCCGATCCAAACTGTTGATGCGGTTGTGGTGGTCGGTACCCGAAGCATAGGGAGAAAAGTGTTGCAGGCACCCGTACCGATAGATGTTGTTAACAGGGAGCAGCTGAGCCTTACTGGACAATCTGAAACCGGTCGCGTCCTTCAGATGTTAGTTCCCTCTTTTAACTTTCCAAGTTCGACAATCAGCGACGGTACCGACGCTTTGAGACCAGCGACTTTGCGCGGCTTAGGTCCCGATCAGGTGTTGGTACTTGTCAATGGTAAACGTCGCCACAAAAGTGCGTTGCTCCATGTAAATAGCTCGGTTGGCCGCGGCACTGCTGGAACAGACTTCAATGCGATTCCAGCCGCAGCGATAGAACGGATTGAAGTGTTACGCGATGGTGCGGCTGCGCAATATGGCTCCGATGCTATCGCCGGTGTTATCAACATCGTGCTGAAAGATGATATTAACACAGCGGATGCAAACATCTATTGGGGGCAGACTTACGAAGGTGATGGTGATACATGGATCGGAAATGGGAATTATGGGATGAAAGTCGGTGATACCGGTTTCCTCAATCTAACGGTGGAATGGCGTGACAGGTATCGCACAAATCGTGCTGGACTTACTGGTACGCGACAATACGATTGGGTAGAAGTGGATCCCGGTAGATTGCCTGATGCTATGGTTGAGGTAAAAGACATAAATGGGGATGTAACAGGTGAAAAACCTGTCTGGTTTGATCCGCGTGAATACCATTTTAATCGAAAAAATTTCCGGGTCGGTGATTCTGATTCCTCCCAAAAAATTGGTGTCTACAATTTCGGCTTACCGCTAACGGAGGCGTTAGAATTGTACGCATTCGGTAGTTACGCCACGCGCCGGAACAATAGCTCGGGTTTTTATCGTAATGCTAAGGATGTCAGTCGCAATGTGAAGGCGATTTATCCAGACGGATTTCTCCCCGAAATTAACACAGCGATTGAAGACGTATCCATCGCATTAGGAGTGGCTTGGCAACACGTTCCAACGGATTTAGATATTGATGTCAGTTTCAATCACGGTCTGAACACATTTGATTTTTTCGTTTCCAACTCATTGAATGCGTCTTATGGAGCTGGCAGTCCAACTAACGCCGATTCTGGTGGGTTTCGACTGAATCAAACGGCTTTTAACGTAGACGTTAGGTATCCGCTGATGTATCAATCTTCGCTGGTGAACCTTGCCGGCGGTGTTGAATTGCGTCGAGAAGGCTATGGCATCCGAGCGGGTGAACCCGTTTCTTGGTTCAACGCCGGTCTCGGTGCGGAAGGTGCTGCAGGTGGTATCCAAGTTTTTCCGGGTTTCCGACCTAATAACGAAGTGGACGAAAGCCGAACTAACATTGCGGGTTACGCAGATTTTGAATCTCACCTGAGTGGACAATCGGGGAGAGGTTTACTGGTAGGCGCAGCGGTGCGTGGCGAGCAGTATAGTGATTTCGGTGCTACTCTCACAGGAAAAGCGACGGCTCGCTACGACTTAACGAAACAGATTGCGATTCGTGCTGCAGGGAGCACAGGCTTCCGTGCGCCTTTACTCCAACAACTCTATTTCAACAACATTAGCACGCAATTCAAAGCGGACGAGAAGGATTTTGATGGCGACGGGGACACGACAGAATTACTCCCTTTTGAGGTCGGGACATTTCGCAATGATAGTGACACCGCGCGTGCGCTCAACATTCCAGCACTTAAAGAAGAGACCTCGGTCAATGTCTCTGGCGGTATTGTTATCAAACCAATTCAGAATCTATGGCTGACGCTTGATGCATTCCAAATTGACATCAATGATCGGATTGTTCTCAGTGGAAGTTTTAAAGCTGATGCCTTACCTACCTTGGCACAAGCCGGGGTCAATCAAGCACAAGTTTTTACGAATGTCGCGCAAACGCGCACGCGCGGTATTGATATAGCCGCGGGTTACCTATACGCCTTTGAAAATGAATCCATCTTGAATTTCAAGGGTGCGGCAACGTGGGCAGATACTGAAGTCATTGGTGATGTGGAAGCACCCGGACCTATTCTGATCGGTTTTGAGGAGGTCCTTTTCCCGGAACGAGAACGCTCTATCATTGAGGAATGGCAACCCAATACGCGCATAAACCTCACAGCAGATTATATCATTGGCTCCCTGAAGATCGGATCTGCTTTGCGCTACTTCGGGAGCTACACCGTCCAAGCAGGAAGCGGAGCGAGTGCGCAGCGGCAAACCTACAGCGGAAAATGGCTTGCTGATCTTCAAGGGATATACCAGCTCAACAAATCTTTAACGCTGACGCTCGGGGTAAACAATTTTCTTAACCAGTTGACTGACCTGAACGAAGTAGGTCAAGCACGCGGTGGCACCTTAATCGATAGTATTGGGACAGTCATTGTGGATTCGCCAGGCGTCTTCACGTATGACCGGGCGGCTGCACCTTTCGGTTTCAACGGTGGACTTTACTATGCAAAGTTATCTTATCGTTTTTAGGATTGATGCCATAATTCGAGAAAAAATTGCAATTGAACGGCACCGGTTTTTTGCGTAATTTCTATTGCATCTATTTGCCTAATATGCTAAAATGAGTCGGAGTTTTGAATCTAAAGGAGAACTTATTGAATGCATCGAAATCTCTTAATATTTTGTGCCGTGGCACTTTTTGTAGGTGCCGTTATTGCGTTGAATATCCGTTCCGTCGAGAGTCAGAGTGATATGGTTCAGCGTGGCAAATATCTCGTAGATGCAGTTGCTGCGTGTGGGTATTGTCATACGCCACGTGCGGGTGCCGACTATAACATGGACATGTACCTTGCTGGACATCCGGCTGGGCAGCCTGTTCCACGTTACAATTTCCGTATGATCCGAGATGGCATTTTTATCGTAACCGCGCCACAACTCAGTGCCTTCTCAGGTGCATTTGGCACAAGCTTCGCTTCAAACTTGACCCCTGATAAAGAGACGGGGTTAGGCGAATGGACGGAAGATATGTTCATCGGAGCACTGCGAACGGGACACCATCAAGGCATCGAAAGCAACCGGAAGATCTTCCCGCCGATGCCGACGAAGCACTACGCCCAAATGAACGATGAAGATTTGAAGGCAATTTGGGCATACCTTCGGACGATTAAGCCGGTGAAGAACGAAGTTAATCCCGCTTTAGATCACCAAGGTAGACCTAAATAACAGTATCAGGACTTACGCAATTTGGGTTGTAGGCGGTTTTGTTAGATGAAATGTTTCTGACAATACAGCGTTTCTGGTAGCACAAACTGGAAGTTTGTGGTACAAAAGAGCATCATGCGTAAGTCCTAAGTATATTTGAAATTTGGAGATAGTTTATATGGCATCAGCAAAAAATCCTGTCCGCATCGCTGTCGTCGGTATGGGTATTGGTAAACCCAACGGCACAGCACTCGCCAACAATCCGAGAGGTAAGGTTATCGCGCTCTGCGATCTATTTGAAGACAAGATGAAAGCCTTCGCTGAGGATCTACCGGACAAAGTTAAATTCTATACAGATTATAAAGAGATGTGTAAAGCATCCGACATTGACGCGGTATTTGTCGGCACACCGAACCAGTGGCACGTGCCGATCGCATTAGAGGCGGTGCGGAACGGCAAACACGTCATGGTAACGAAACCCCTTGCCGACTCTGAAGCAGCGGCGAAGAAATTAGTAACGGAAGCAGAAGCAGCAGGTGTCGTGAATATGATGTCGCTGTCCACGCGTTTTGGGAAGGAATGCCAATATCTTGGTAACCTTGCACGCGATGACTACTTTGGAGAACTCTATTACGCTCGGGCACGGAGCGTTCGCAGGAGTGGTATCCCGGACTGGAACCTCGGTTTCATCCAGAAAGGCGGCGGCGCGTTTCGGGATATGGGTGTCCATGTCCTTGACTCAGCCTGGTGGATCCTCGGATTACCGAAGCCCATCGCTGTACTCGGTGCTGCGGGTGCGAAGTTCGGTCCCCGAGGACTCGGCTACTGGAAGGGGACGAAAGCCCCGAAAGAGCTCTACGAAAAATATGATTCCGACGACTATGCCGGTGGGTTTATTACCTTTGAAGGTGGTACCGGCTTGCAGGTCGAAAGCTTCTGGGCATCACACCAACCGAACGAATTTCAGATTGAGTTGTTCGGTACAGAGGCTGGGGCGACGATGAGTCCGCTACGGCTTTACCGAACCGATAAAAAAGGCGAATTTGAGGATATAGACGGCAAGCCTCCAAAAAGTAAGTTTGGAAAGACGTGGGATGCTATTGCCGATCACTTCATTGAATGCATCTTAGACGACGTAACCTGCCAGGCGCCCCTCCGGCACGGGTTGGTTGTGCAGCAGATGATGGAAGGGCTGCTCAAAAGTGCTGAGACAGGACGCGAAGTTCATATTGATGCCGCTGGAGAAGGTTAGAAAATGCCCCTCGACATAACAACACTACGCAACGATTTCGTGGAAACCGGTTTCGCTATCGCACCGAATCTGTTTAAGCGAGACGAAGCGCAACGGCTTAAGTCAGAGTGTATTGACATCCTGGAAGCGGTTAAAGCAGAGACAGGTGCAGCCGCTGGACACGGTGTTTATGTGGGTTTGGCTGCGCGGAGCCCGGTTTTTCAAACCGCAGTCGGTGACGCACGATTACTCGATATTTTGGAAGGCATCCTTGCACCAGATATCGAGTTTCTGAGCGACAAGGTGGTTTTTAAGAGTGAGTCGATGACATTCGCGAGTCCTTGGCACCAAGATTGGCACTATTGGCACGGTGCTCACAAAGTCTCGATCTGGGTAGCACTTGACGATGCAACTGTCGAGAACGGGTGCCTTAAACTCTTTCCAGGTTCTCATAAGTCTGCTATTGTCCACGACGGTGATGCCAGTGACGGACACGGCTTCGGGAATCGGCTACGTCCGGGTGCAGTTGACGAGAACCTCGCTGTCACCGCTGAGATTGAAGCGGGGGGTGCCGTCTTTTTCCACGATTTGACGCTCCATTCGAGCCACCCCAACCGTTCTGGCGAAGAACGCTGGGTCTGGATTCCGACGTACCGCGACGCAAAAGCAGAGGACGCGGATTATCCGTGGGCTGTGGCTGCGAAGGTTTTACGCGGCCAAAAGATTGTCTGAATCAGGATTTATCGGATAAGAGGATTCGCTGGATTAGAGACAGTGAGGTTCTAAAACGTTAGCCCGTAATGAAGCAGATCGCTTATGGGCGAGTACGCCGCAAAATGGAGGGCGACTTTACGGGGAAGAACGTGAAAGTTTCTAACTCGCCTGACCGAACCGTAAGGAAATATAAAAACATGTTTAAAAATTTGAGTACCGGTGCAATCGGCATCCGGGCAAATATGACAGAAGGCTTAGCATTAGCAAAAAATTCCGGTTTTGAGGGTCTGGATCTTAGCATCGACGAAGCCAACCAACTCGCACAAGAACATTCCGTGCAATACGTCAAAGACCTCTGGTCGGAAGCCGGGATTGCGATGGGCGGTTGGGGATTCGGCGTTAATTGGCGCGGTCCCGAGGCTGACTTTAACGCGGGTTTAGCGCAGCTGCCGGAACGTGCGGCACTCGCGGCGGAACTCGGTTGCTACCGAACAACTACCGTTGTCGGTCCCGCCTCAAACGATATGACCTTTCAGGAGAATTGGGATTTTTCTGTCAAACGGTTGCGTTCCGTCACCGAGATTCTTAAAGACCACGGGCATTCACTCGGACTTGAGTTTATCGGACCCGCAACGAGCCGCAAAGGCTCCACGTACCTCTTCGCCTATTCGATGGATGCGATGTTAGGACTTGCTGCTGCTGTCGGCACTGGAAACGTTGGGCTGTTGTTTGATACATGGCACTGGTACACCTGTCGCTCTACGACCGACGATGTTCGCAAACTCTCCGCATCAGATGTCGTTTACGTCCACATCAACGATGCCCCTGCCGGAATCGACCCGTATGATCAGATCGATAATATCAGATGCCTTCCTGCTGAAACTGGGGTCATCCCGCTCACTGAATTGATGCAAATCCTGACAGAGATCGGTTACGAGGGACCTGTGACACCTGAACCTTTCAGCCAGAAGGTGAACGGCATGGAACCTGCAGATGCCGCAAAAGCGACTGCGGAATCACTCGATCAGGTATGGGCAAACGCAGGACTGTAGGGCGAGGCGACCTCGCCCCTACGACAATCTCCATATCGCGAGGTTGTTCGGAAGGAACAGAACATGCGACTTATTGATAAAGAGAGCATCCTCGCGATGACACACTTATGGGAAGGCGATCGGTTTTCTGACGGACGTCCCCGGGTTTCGGACGATATTATTCGGCGAATGAAGGCTATCAGTATCGAGCAGGCGTGGGGTGTTCTCAACGGCAACAACTATAAGTTCCAATTCGCTGGCGAGTGGATGAACCTTCATCCGGACCGGATTCTGGTTGGTAGAGCGGTAACCTGTGCTTTTGTGCCGATCCGCCCTGATTTCAACGATGCTATCGCTGCACAAGGTGAAAAAGAGGAACGCGTCGGTGGTCAAAACTCGTGGGTGATTGATACGCTCGTCCGCGATGATGTCATCGTCGTGGATCTCTTCGGTAAAGTGAAGGACGGCACTTTTGCTGGTGATAACCTCGGCAACTCCATTTATGCGAAAACTGGGACGGGTATGGTCATTGACGGTGGGATCCGGGATCTGGACGGTATCTATGAATTGCCTGATTTTTCTACATTCGTGCGGGGTGTGGATCCGACAGGAATTGCGAATGTCACACTCACTGGCATCAACATCCCGATCCGGATTGCGGAGGCGACGGTGCTACCGGGAGATGTGGTTTTAGGGAGGCGCGGCGGTGTTATCTTTATCCCGCCGCATTTCGCGCAACAAGTGGTCGAACAAGGCGAAGAGGTGGCACTCCGAGACCGGTTCGGGCATCAACGGTTGCGCGAGGGTAAATATACGCCTGGTGAAATAGATCGTAAATGGTCGGAGGAGATTGAGGCAGATTTTGCGAAATGGCAAGAAAGTCAGAAATAGAGAGGTCTGAATCAGGATTTACAGAATTTTAGGATTTTCAGGATGCTGAAGTGCTAACGTTAATTCAGACCAGAAATTAGAAAAATTAAGACAAGTATTTCGTGTAAACCCTTTAGGCGATTTTTTATGAAAACCCATATCCATTTTTTCATTCTTGCATCCATCTGTTTCTTCACCATTTGCTTCGGCGGTATGGAGGTTTCTAACCTTACGTGGGCAGATGAGGTGCCCGTGCTTACCTATAAGGTTGATGACCCCAATGCTTCTGATGTCCCGATGCCTCCTAAAGGGATGGTTCTTGTCCCAACAGGCGAGTTTCAGATGGGCAGCAACGATGCGCAAGATCGCAAAGATGCACGGCCGGTACACACCGTGTATGTTGACGCTTTCTATATGGATGAAACTGAAGTTACCAACACGCAATATAAGGCGTTCTTGCTTGAAAACCCACAGTGGCAAAAGGGTCGCGTTAATGCAGAATTTGTTAATGCAAATTACCTCAAACATTGGAATGGAAATAACTATCCAAGTGGGAGAGGCAATCATCCGGTGGTATATGTGAGTTGGTATGCGGCGATAGCTTACGCCGAGTGGTCGGGGAAGCGTTTACCGACAGAGGCGGAATGGGAATATGCGGCCCGGGGTGGCTTGGCGAGTCAAAAGTATCCGCATGGGGATACGATCACCCCCCAGGATGCGAACTATGGATGGAATGTTAGGGATACCACCCCAGTGCGTAAATATCCTGGGAATGGTTACAAGTTATATGATATGACGGGTAATGTGTCGGAATGGTGTTTGGATGCCTATGAAGTGGATTTCTATTCTACATTTCCGCGAGATGGTGTTGCGCGTAATCCGGTGGCGGGTGCGAAGAGTGTGAACAAGTTAATGGATAACTTTACAGAAGTCGATCGGCTGGTGCCTCGCGTCTTGCGTGGTGGCACATGGGTCAATTCAGCCTATTTCGCGCGTGTCTCCTGCCGCGACGGCGTTTTGCCCTGGTTCACGTTCTACAGTTACGGTTTTCGTTGTGTGAAGGACAAGTAACATCTTAAGTTGCGAAATGCTCACTTCTAAATATAAAAACACGGATTAACCGAAGTTAAGAAACAACTGGGGATCGTATATGAGTAATTTAAAAGGAAAGATTGCCCTAGTCACAGGTGCTGCGGGCGAGTTCGGTTTAGGGCGCGCGATTGCGGTGAAGTTAGCCAAAGAGGGTGCTGATGTCGTCGTGAATGATGTCGTTGAAAAACCGTATAACTTAGATGAATCCGAATGGCGAGGGTTACAAGATGTCGTGAGTGAAATAAAATCAATCGGTAGACGTTCCTTCGGATTGGTCGTAGATATTACGAACGCGGATCAAGTAGCTGCCATGATAGAAGAAATAGTATCTAAGTTCGGTAGAATAGATATATTGGTTAATAATGCTGGATCTAAACCGGGCAAAGACCGAGTTCTCGCTGTTGACTTAGATGAAAAAGAATGGGATAGAGTCATCAAAGTCAATGCGAAAGGCACATTTCTTTCCTCACAAGCGGTAGCTCGCCATTTTATAGAAAAGAGAATACACGGTAAGATCATCAATATATCTTCTGTCGTGGGAAAAGAAGCGATGCCGAAATACGCTGCGTATAGTGCTTCAAAGTTTGCGATTATAGGACTCACGCAAGCCCTCGCACTTGAACTTGCTCCTTATCAGATAAACGTAAATGCCGTTTGCCCCAGTTTAGTGGATACAGAACGTGTTACCCAACTTGTGAATGCTCTCACCGAGAATAATGAACAATTCAAAGATAAGTATGCGGAGCTCATACAGAACAGATCTGGTTTAGTTCCGCTCGGTAGACTGGCAACGAGAACAGACGTTGCGAATACGGTATCTTTTCTGGCATCAGAACAATCAAACTTTCTAACAGGTCTATCTATACCTGTCGCTGGCGGGTCAATGGTTCATTAAGAAGAATAGAAAACTATGAACCCGAGTAAGTGATAAACCAAGATCCTGAGATTCACGGAGGAACTCCCGTATTTACGGGAATACGGGTGCCCGTAAAGATACTCATTGATCATCTAAAAGCTGGAGAGCATCTCGACTATTTTCTTGAGGGATTTCCTTCAGTTTCTCGGGAGCAGGGGGTCGCTTTCTTGGAATTCGCCTTGACTCACACATTCCGATCACACCTGCGATAAGAAGGAGTCGGGGCGCGTTGTATGCTGCCAAGCGGTGGATTCATGAACCAATATCATTTCTAAATAAACGCCTCTCATTAACAAAAAACCGGTTCGTAGTAGCGCAATTTATTCCGCGCTTACAGACGGATACCTCAGAACGTAAATTAGAACAACTCCGCCGACAACTTGAAAACCGATAACAGAAATATGCTGCTGTTGTAGACTGTGTAGCATAACTTGTTAGGTTGTGCACTGTTCTTTCGCAAAGTGGTGAGAGAATCAAAAGTAACAAAAAACGAACACCAAGTGCTTTCGATGCAGAAATCTTTGGACAGTCCATAGACGCTAAATTCGCTTACATTTATGAAAGGAACTTTAATGATAATTGACACTAATATAACAGTTGTAGCGGAAAATTGGCCCTCGGTATTGGGGACGAGCCTCGTGAAAAAACTGCAAGGCGAAAAAAGTCTGTGGGAAATTCGCAGCCGCATCAGCGACGGAAAGCGTATTGCGCGAGTTTTGTTTACTGTTGAAACGGGGAAATAATCCTCTTGCACGGTTTTGTCAAGAAGTCTCAACGCACTCCGCGGAAAGATCTGCGTATAGCACGAAGACGAAATGAACTATGGACAGGGAAGACTGAATAAATGAATAAGTATCGCGGTAGCAATTTGGAGGATTATCTTAAAAAAGAGAAGGGTATATCTGAGGAGGTTTCGGCACGCGCGAAAAAGCAGTGGAAGGCTTTACGTGCTGAGGCATCGGTCGTGCCAGAAGGTACTACTAAGTCCCCAGGGGATCCACCTCAACAACGTAATAGTTTTTTCATCGACTCCGCTGTGGCGTTAATCACCTGTTTTCACAATTAAGGCCGCATGGAAAATAAAATAACGGAAATTGCTATAGCCGATCTCACTTAAGCAGTTGGAAATAACAGTGGGCTGGTAGACACTGCCAGTCCGTTTTTTGGGTCAAGGTACACAGATGGCAGTCGGTTTTAGATCAAAATCATTTTAAATATGCTTATGTGAAAAATTTGACTTTTTGCAGTGTGTATGTTATACTTTAAAGTGGAATTTTTAACTTAAGATAGGGTTGTGGAAACGGTGTCGTGCGTTGTTATCTGGATGAAAAATGAAGATCGCTAAGAACTTGACAGACCTCATCGGGAATACACCGACGATTCGCCTGAATGCTCTGCCCGGTAAGGATGATGCGACTATCTTCGCTAAATTGGAGGCTTACAATCCGGGTGGCAGTATCAAGGACCGGATCAGTTATGCGATGGTCGTTGATGCTGAAGAACGCGGTATCCTTAGAAAAGGGGATACTATCGTTGAACCTACCGCTGGTAATACGGGGTTGGGACTCTCTATCGTCGGGATCGCACGAGGATACCCTGTCGTTTTGACGATGCCAGAGAACGTGAGCCGCGAGAAGTATGAACTCCTTTCCGCTTTTGGTGCGAAAATTGTGCTGACACCGGAACACGGCGGTATGGCAAGTGCGATCTGGGAAGCAGAATCCATTGTTAGGCAGAACCCACGGCACTATATACCGAACCAGTTCACGAACCCCGCTAACCCCGAAATACACCGCCGTACGACAGCAGTCGAAATTCTTAAGACAATCGGTACAGACATCGATTTTTTCGTTACAGGGGTCGGCACAGGCGGTACGCTAACAGGCGTTGGAGAGGTTTTAAAGACGGAGTGTCCGAATGTAAAAGTGGTTGCTGTGGAACCGAGCGTTTCAGCGGTGCTTTCTGGCGGTAAACCGGGTCCCACTCGGATTGATGGACTCGGCGCGGGGATGATTCCTGAAGTGCTCAATGTAGATGTTATTGACGAGGTCATCGCAGTCTCTGAAAAAGATGCTTACGAAATGATGAAGTCCATTTCGACAGCCGAGGGATTGTTGGTCGGGATGTCGTCAGGTGCGAATGTCTATGCGGCATTACAGGTTGCGAAGGCACAGGGGCCGGATAAAACGGTTGTTACGATTCTGCCAGATGCCGGAGAACGTTATTTCAGTTTGAGTCGTTATTTTGAAATCGAATCGGACGTTATGGATATGCTCCCGTAGTTTTTTAAACTGCGTCGAGAAACAGTAATAAAAAATTGAATTATCCAGTAAATCAGACTCTCTGCCAAGAAGTTCTGTTGACGGAGAGTCCCCAAGAAATTCTTTTCTCTCTCTTTAAACGGTTCAAAGAACGCGCCGCGATCGTCACAAGTGGGCAACTTTCGGGTATGGTGATGGTTCACTTAGCCGCTGAAAACGGGTTGCCGTTCCGTGTCTGCACACTCGACACACTGCGTCTGTTTCCGGAGACCTACGCTTTCCTTGAGCAGGTAGAATCGCGTTATGGGATTGAAATCGAACAGATTCAGCCTGACCCGCAAGAAGTTCAGGAGATGGTTGCCCAACACGGTGAATACCTGTTTTTCGATAGTAAAACGAAGCAGGAGTACTGTTGTAATATCCGGAAAGTCCGTCCGATGCAACGACTGCTGGAAACATTAGACGTTTGGATAACGGGTATACGCCACGACCAGTCCGATGCCAGAAAACAACACCGAAAAGCGGAAATTATCTCATCCGCGACACATCCTGTACTGAAGGTGAGTCCCTTGATTCAGTGGACTGCCGATAAAGTGTGGCAGTTTGTCCGTGAAAACGAAATCCCTGTGAACCCGTTGCTTGAAGCGGATGCGCAAGGTCACTATTATGAATCAATCGGGTGCGTCATCTGCACAACACCCATAAAGCCTGGAGAACCGAATCGTGCAGGACGGTGGCGTTGGCAAAACGCAACCCCTGCATTAGAAGACTCTGAAACAGACGAAAACGCTAAAGAGTGTGGATTACATTATTCGATTTAATGGCTGTCAGCCGTCGGCGATCAGCCGTCAGTTATCCAAAAAGGAGAAATATATTTATGGCTGTAATAGTCCGTATTCCAACACCGCTGAGACGTTTGACGCAAAACATGGCGGAAGTTGAGACAGAAGGTGCCGATATTGAAGGCGTTATTGAGAATCTTGAGGCGAACTATCCGGGGATGAAAGAACGTCTCTGTGATGAAGGCGGAAATATTCGCCGGTTTGTGAATATCTATCTTAATGATGAAGACATCCGCTTCCTCGACGG
>JAGFCB010000265.1 GCA_022394775.1 Candidatus Poribacteria bacterium | reverse complement strand
ATACCCGTTTGTCTCGGCGTATCGGACGAGGTCGAGCCAATGCCGTCCCCATTTTTCACCATAGCGTGGCGATTTTAGGAGTTTATCAACGAGTTTTTCGTAAGCGTCGGGTGCGGTGTTATTTAAGAACGCTTCCACTGCTTCTGGCGAAGGCGGTAACCCAGTAAGGTCGTAGTATACACGGCGGATAAGCGTCAGTTTGCTGGCGGGTGCAGCGGGTGTTACCCCATGTGCCTCCAATTTGGTAAGAATAAAAGCGTCGATCGGGTTACGGATCCAATCGGATGCTTGTACGAGTGGCACTTGGGGTCGTTTTAGGGGACGATATGCCCAATAATCGGTGGCGGGTTTAGCATCTGGTTGGGGATCACTATCTTGAGCGGGGTAGGGGAGTCCTATGTCGATCCACTTCGCAAGAATTTCAAGAGATGCATCATCTAACCTGCCATCCGGTGGCATCTGTGCAGTCTCTTGACCGTAGCCGACCATCTCAAGTAGGAAACTGTCAGCCGGATTCTCCAACGACACCGCGGGTCCATAATTCCCGCCTTCAAGAATCTGTCCCCGGCTCATCAATCGGAGTCCGCCCTCTACTTCATCACCACCACCGTGGCATTGGAAACAGTTCTGCTGGAGAACAGGCTTTACTTGAGAATTGAAAAATTCTACTTTCTCTGCGTCAGTTAGATCATTCGCATAACAGAGGCTGAGAGACATCAGGACGCACAAGAAAACGGTTGCAAGAAAACAGGAACGATGCGGATGTCGCATAGTCTTCTCCATTTAAAGATAACGCTTCAGAACGCTATGCACGAGCGAAAATCTTTTGAACCGTGATACATTGCCTATTTGACGTGAATTTGATTTAAGGGTTTAGAAGAATCTACACGATCTATCATGTCCACCACAGAAACATATTGGCATACGTCTGCTCACCCTAACCTCTTTATGACAACCTTTCCGTTTCTTCATTTTTCGCTGGAGAAATCCATAACCTCACCCTTAGCAGCAGCATCTAACAACATTAGATATCTTTCTACCCGATCACCACGCAATTTGTTATCTGGTTGATGGATAATCACCTCGGCTTCAGGACTCAGCACCTGAATATCCACTGGATAGATATAATTGTCTTTGAGCGTTTTAGCGAAGAGACTGACGCGTTCTGTGTCCGAACCCTCTATCAGTTCTGACAAATCGCGGAGGAGCACGCAGGTATTTACGAAATTCTCGTTGAGTGTTTTTATAACTTCCGAATTCGAGAGTGGACCCGCCCTCAAGTTTTTACCGTTCGCTCAGCAGGATTCGTCGTCTAAAGGGCCCCAAGTAAGAACTGCATGGATCGGACGTTGCGTCTCTTCAGATTCTGCGACTGCCGCTGCAAGTGGTAGCCAGTTAATTTTAGCGAACTTGTAGAACTTCAATTCCAATTTTTTACGTGCTGCTTCGGGTGTGATAGCATCCTCCCACTTAATGTCATCAGGTGCAGTTGTCGGACTGGCAAGGAGTTCCATCCGCGGCACGAAGACCATGTCAGCATACTCAAAGTCATTGATGTCTACATTGCTATTGCGGGCTGGAAGTGCGAGGGAAAAATCGCAGACAACACCTGTCTTCAGGTTGATTAACAACCGTCCAGCAAATTGCGACGGAATAAAACGGGCTTCATCTATCAAATGCTCATGGGTGTCCGGTTTCCATCCGGGTTTGCGGCGGGTCGCCAAAGTAAACTCCGCATGGATTCGGAATGTGATGTCGGCGTAATCTGACGAAAGTGCGCGTAAACAGGCGAAAGCCCCTTTCTGTCCGTGGCGTAACTCCCCTCTTGCACCCGGATGAAACTGCGAAAGAAATGGAATTACGCTATCCAGATCCAGTTCCCAAACATCTCTAACTGTCACACTTGATGATGGAAGAAAGGCGTTGAAAGCATCGCTTTTATATTCCCTAACGGGTTCGTTTGGTGAAAGATCAAAGAGTTCCGTATTTTCTGGTGAGTTTTTATGTAAGTTATAAGTCGAATCGGCAATCGGATCCCAATGTGCATATACTTCTAAGAATGCTGAATTATTCAGAACGTTATTCAGATCTATCACGGGTTTTCCTCCGTTGTGTAATTCAATTATAAGCATTCTTGGATGCACTTTTTGCCGCTTTCAAGCAACGGACGACCTTAAATTGCTAAACTGCATCTATGGCTATGGCAACGGTTCACCTTCGTTGGCAGTCCGTCCTGCATACAGTTCCTGGAGCCGAGTCGTTACGGGACCGATGCCTTCGTCTCCAATTTTTCTGCCATCAACCTCTAACACTGGGCTGAGTTCACCGACAGTGCCGGTTGTGAAGACTTCGTCCGCAGTATAGACCTCGGTCAATGAGACATTTCGTTCCGTCAATGGGATACCTGCCTCGCGAGCGATACTGATGACCATACCGCGCGTAATTCCGGGTAGGCAGCTATCGGCGTGTGGTGTCAACACATGCCCACGTTTTATAAGAAACATATTCGTTGCGTTCGTCTCTGAGACGTATCCTTGGATATCGAGCATAATTGCATCGTCCGCGCCAGCGACATTTGCCTCAATTTTGGCGAGGATGTTGTTAATCAGGTTGTTGTGATGGATCTTAGAGTCAACACATTGCGGTGGGTTGCGTCGGATCGCTGAGGTGATTAAACGGACCCCGCCCTTTGAATAGATAGGCGGTTTCCACTCCGCGATCACAATTAAGGTGGTGCCGTACTGGTTAACGCGCGCATCCATGCTGGAGGTGA
>JAGFCB010000307.1 GCA_022394775.1 Candidatus Poribacteria bacterium | reverse complement strand
GTCATCTGTTCACCCTCTTTTAGTTTTCTTGGATGGTAGCCAAACCCGTCTGCCATTCTTGTCCCTTCTTGCCAGCATAGAGCATGACATAGGTATCACCGATTTCGAGGATCTGACCTGTCAACACACCATCACAATCAAACGCATCAGGATCGTCTGAGGGTGTAAATACAGGGTTGTCCGGATTCGGCTCAAAGGTTTGGAAATCGCGAGTCCGCACATGCCCGATTCGCCAGATTTCGCCATCGAATCCACCATAGAGAATGTGGAAGTACTGGGGTCCTTTAAACAATTCCGTTTCACGAACGGCTTTGCTGTCCCATGCTTCCCCACTCCCTGTGAAAACAGGGTTAGTGGGGTTTTTTGTGACCGATGCTGGGTCGCTTGTTGGTGCTGTCGCATGGCACATTGTCAATCCCTCCCCGAAAGATCGTGTCGCTTTTCCTGTATAAACGATGTGAATCGTGTCGCCTTCTATTACTACCGAAGGGTGCGTTGAACCATGCCGTTCGTGGTCAGTATCTGCCGGAATGACAGGCGTGCGCTGAACGCGTCGCCACTCGCCGAGATCTCCATCGCTTACAAGCAGTCCTGTCTGCTCCGGTGTCGTTTGCCCTTTGCCTCGATAGTACATGTAGAACTTGTTATCAGCAGGATTTAGGAACGGAAAAGGGTACTCGACAGCTGCATTATCGAAATCGTTTGCTGAAGGTTCAAGGATCGGGTTACGCGCGTCCTGTGTGATGTCGGTCAGATCACTTATAGGCGCCGTGGCGTGCATGATCAACCAACGGACACCATGGTCGCGTTTACACCAGATGTAGTGTACCGTCCCGTTAACGATGATCGCATGCGTTGCTGCTGCCCAGAGCGGTGGCGGCAGCGAAATAATTGGATTGCCTCCCTCTATCCTCTTAAAACTGGCGAACACCTCAAACGGGATAGCATCCCTTTTAAAGTTCCTTGCGGTTCGGTGAGGCAGGTTTACTGTTTCAAATGCCACTTCGTAATCCGTCCTCCATTTCATTACGGACTATGTTTTTGGTTTTTCATCAGAAGTCCGATTTTTTGACCATCAACTCGACTCCAAACATAATATAGAAAGGTACGAGTTGCTGATCAAAACAGAAAAAGTCGGAGCAGAAACCCAATAGTTAAAAAAACGTGTACCTACTACCTTCCCTCTAAAGCGTTGAAATAAGCATCCAACCCTTGGCTAAATTCCTCCGACAAGACGCGCCCGGCTTTACCTGTAGCCTGTCCGGGTACCCGATTTTCGATGAAGGCACCACTGCTATCGTCGCCAAGTCCCATAAGTCTCAACGCAGCAGCTGTCGCGGGCGGTGCTGTCGTTATCATAGGTGTATTCGGGAGTCGGCAGGTTTGGAGCAAGATTTCAATCACTTCCGTTATCGCTGCAATTGCTTTCGGACCTGTATCGGGTTCAGCGAGAATGTCCTCTACCTCGTCCATAACCTCAGCGGCTCCCAGTACCTTCGCGAGTTGCTGTTGAATGCGAGGTTCCTGAGCGTTAGGCAAGAGGCTGATTTGCGCTGCGATCTCGCGGGTATCCTCAGTGAGCGTAATTTGCGTATCGTACAAGTCAATACTGCGCTCACCATATTTATCCGCGGTCAGTGCTTCCTTCGCCTGCTCAAGTTCGCGCGTCTCTTCGCGCAACGTAATCTCACGATCAATGATACGCAACACTTCCAAGACGATTTCCGGCGGTAGATTCGGCAATTCGATCATGCCACCTTCTGGTGGTGGTCCATCGGGGCGCGGATCTACCAACTGCTCAGCCCATCGATCAAGCGTATCTGCCCAGAATTCTGCCTCAATAGTGGATTGTCCGACAAAATTCTTGTTAATCGCTTTTGCTATATCTTCCATCTGGTTTGATACAAGCGCGTCCTGCATCTCAGCGAGAACCCGTAAGTAATTGGGTGAAGGTCGTCGATCGGCATAAGCCACCATGTCTTGTATAATCGTAGACACTGCGCCAGACTCGTTGGTCTCTCGTTCCGCCAAACGTTTCCGACGGGATTGATTGTTTTCGGCTGCAGTGCGTTCAAGCCCGAAACTATCAAGATCGTTTAGGTCTACTGCGATGTCAATCTGTTTTCGTGAGGCGGCTTTCAAGCGTTTCACGAACGTACTGTTCTCAAAACTGACGAGCAACCTGCCCATCTCGTCTGCGAGTTTGGCAAAAGCATCCAACAACTCTTGCTGTTCTTCAACAGCTTCGAGAACGAGGTCAGCTGCCTGAGGTGCCGATGTCTCTTCGGTGTCTTCTTCGTCTTTTTTCTCTCTACCGCTTCCCATAAGCATAGTGGTAGGGATACCGAGACCGCCGACGATCTGTGGTGCCTGCCCGTCCGCACTTTCACTTTCGTTGAACCCGGATTCAACGTCAGAGACAGTAGGTGTCGGATTCACAGGTGCGTAACTGGGTTTACCGTCTGGCTGTTTACTCCGATTAACGCTGACCCCTTCACCTGGCGTGTTCGGATCTTCTGGGGCTTCGTCTAATCCTTCAGGAGGCACTATACTGTCAGGCCCGTATTTTTCCACCTCTTCCAAGTTATTAGGTTTACCCTCAGAAGATGATGTTGGTCCTTGCGCTGACTGCTCTCCCTGCGGCCCAGTATTATTATCCGTAGGTTCACCACCAGCAGTGGTTTCTGCGGGGCTTCCGGGTGCCTCAGCAGCACGAGCAAGTAGGTCGGCAACGGAGGGCATTCTCTGTTGAGCGATTTCCTCCAACTGCTCCAATATTTCTCCCCACGATTCAAGCTGCTCTGCATCAAACTCCTCATTCTTTGCTGCTTCTTGAACCAACTCTTCACCCGTTTCGATCAAACTGTCGAGTTTTGCGGCGTTTGCGCGTTCAGCGGCAGCTTGATTTTGGATTTTCTTGCGCTGCGCTGGATCGTCCAATGCTTCGGGGGATAGGTCGCGTAGTTCGCGGTTGACTTGGTGTAGCTGCAACTCTTTGTCGTGGACATCCTTTGCGGCACCTGCCCAGAGCTGCATCTGTCCAACCAACCACCTGAAATGTTCTGCTGGTGTAAGCACATGGAGGACAAGGTAGGGGGAATAGACACGCTCACGATCGGGTAGATAATCCTCAACATACGCACGCAACCGGAGACTCTGTGGTTTTATATTTTGACGTTTGGCAGAAAATGTGGCAGCGACAGTCAACGTATCTGCTGTCGGCGTACCTGCCGACACAATTTTCTCACCGCTTGTGGGTTCAGGATTGTGGACTGGGTTAGCGATTCCTGCCCATTCCAAGCCGATCCGCCTTACTCCAAAATCGTCCGTCGCTTGAATTTCAAAAGGGAGGACCTCATCAGAAATGAGTACCTGATTGCTCTTTAATTTATTTAAGGCAACCGTTGGTGCCTCATCATCGAGTGCCTCGAATCTTAGGGTTTGTGGTTCACGAGCGGAGAGCCCAAACTGATCGCGCCACGTCAGTTGCATTTCCGTTGTCGTCTCTACAGATATAGGTTCAGTTGTCACGCGCGCGCCATCCACTTTTTGCGGACGATTGTTTAGTGTCGCTTCTGACAGTTCTCGGGTAGTGGAAGCCTCTAAAATGGCGGTGCTGCCCTTCACTAAGTTCACGATCCCGCCGCGTACATCATCTATTCGGGGTTCTTGGTGCTGTAAATAATCCGGCAATTGGACTTTGGCAGTGAGTTCCTTTAGCGCGGGACGCAATTTGGGTTCAACAGGAATGGAACGCTGCGCGTCTCCGACCCGTAGTTTGACGCTCCCGTCGGCTGTTTGCGGCGGTAATTGAAATTTGTAGGCTGCGCCGTCCCGTTCGGCAACTATGGGTGTCTGATCTGCGTATCGTGCCTCCGCTGATTCAGGCTTCCAGGGTGAATCGTCTTTGAGTCGGGCTTCAACATCGAAAGGTTCTGCATAAGCGACGACCCGAAGCCCAGTTTCGCCTTCCAGCTGCGCAAAGGTGTAACGCTCCACAGCCCGCCACGGTGTTAGCCATCGCGCCAGCGCGTTCCGACTCGTTGCGGGGATCACAATGACCCCAATCACAACCAATATTAAGGGGATCGCTGCCATCCATGCCCAACGGCGATGGCGTGGGTTCGGCACAGCGTCTGCGAGATTATGTTTCACCACCTCGTCGTCAACCTGACGCATCGCTGCCTCAACCAAAGCGGGACTTGCCGATCTATCTGATCTATTGGATGCGAGTTCCACAATGCCGAGCACGTGATCACCGAAACGTGGAAATTTATGTTGCAACAGTCGGGCAATTCCTTCTAACTGCCGATGCTTCCACACCCAATTATAATACTTCAGGGGCAAAAAGAACACCATTCCGAGCATTCCTGTCAGTAGGATAAGTACCCGTAAAAGCGTAGGCGTATCAAACATTCGATCTAAGCCAAACACGATAAGATACGAAATCATGATACCGAAGATTGCCGCCAGAGTTCCTTCAACGAGTTTGATGATCCATACCCGTTTTTGGTACTGTTCAAGTGCCGCCTTCATACGAGGTGGCAAATTGACTTTCTGCTGCTGATGTCCACTGTCGCGTGGTTTTTTTTGTGTTTGGTTCATCGAAAATTTCCTCATATTGGCTATCGGCCTGGCTATCAGCCATCAGCAAAGAACCGTCTCGCTGACACCTATTCCACTGATTTAACCCCCTAAAGAATCAACGGTATGAATGCCTTATGGGCATTCCCCGCCCCTTATCAGGGGGACTTTAAGAGCAAATGCCTAAATCCTAAGTATTTATCAAACTCACGTTATTATACCCAACCATCATCAATCATCAATGTTAGTGGCGATTCCATCTCTTCGAGTGGCAGATGAATCCGCTGCCGTTTCCGAGACGACTCATAAATCGCCATAAGGAGTTCTAAAGAAGCGTATCCCTGATAACCACTTGATCGGTGTTCCCGATCCTCATCGATAGCTGCAATCAGATCTTGTACCGGACTAATTTCTGAAGGTAATTCCGGCGTTACCCATGCGCCATCGGAGTGCTGGTTGCGGATACGGAGTGCTGGTCCACCTGGGGCACTCAACTCAATTTCGCCTTCCGTCCCGTAGCAGTAAATATGGTGATAACCGGGTGCGGTATCGCTGCCTGATTCAATGATGCCACGGACATTGTCTTCAAATTTGAAGTACCCAATCGCGAAATCTTCAGAGTGTAGATCATATTTGGTCGGTGTCCCGATCCTCTCAATCTGCCCTATTACCCAACTGATAGGACGATCCCCGTAAATGAATCGCATCAGATCGACAGTATGCGTCGCATTGTCCTTCAGGTCACCGCCGCCGCAGATACCGTGGATTCGGAAAATTTCACCGATCTGCCCGTCAGCAATCATCTGCTTCGCGACGACATAGGGCGCGTTAAACCGTAGTTGATGGTCAATCGCTAATTTCACATTGTGCTGTGAACACATCTCAAGCATCTCACGCGCCTGCCCCAGATTTTCCGCCATCGGTTTTTCAGAAAGTATTCCTTTTACACCGTGTTTTGCGACGCCAATCACGAGGGGTGCGTGCAGTCTCGGACGCGTACACACCGAAACAATATCAATCTCCTCTGTTTCGAGCATCTCAACATAATCGGTATACTGTTTTTCGATGCCGTACTGTTCGCCATAGGCTTTCATACGCTCTTGATCAACATCGGCGAGTGCGGTCAACGTCGCTCTTGGTTCATTGACATACCATCCGGTGTGCATGTGAGAAATTCCACCGCAACCGACTATTGCCACTTTATAATTTTC
>JAGFCB010000218.1 GCA_022394775.1 Candidatus Poribacteria bacterium | reverse complement strand
GTACCGATGGAACCATCAAGAGAGACAGGTAACCCGATGATAACACGACCTACTTTATGGATAGCAACAAGATCCGCAATGGCGAGCAGGTCTACCTTCCTGTTTTTTCGGGTTAGCGTACACAGGGGATGTGCTGCAACACCGAGTTCATCGCTCAGCGCGACCCCAATTCGTACGTCGCCGACATCTAATCCAAGTAAGATTTCCATAACTGCTACCCTTTTTATTTTTTATCGACTCATGGGTTACTGAACACTAAATCAAAAGCGACCAGAACGTAAGATAGAGATTACCAAACCGAATCCGAAGAACGTTGCAGTTAAGTAACCCATAATGCCAAGGAAAAACTTCCACTCCCAGAGTCCTACGCCTTGTAAGATAATCGATGAACCGACAATCAGCGAAGCGATGATAAGACTAAAGGCAACTCGGTTGATAACTCGGTCAAACGCCTTAATCACGGCTTCAAGACTGAGATGCTCTAACTCAAACTTAAGAGAACCTCGCTGTAATTTTTGCAGAATACGACGCAGTTGGAGCGGCATATCGCGTGCGAGTTCTGTGAAATCTTCCATAGAATCTACAAACTGCCGTTCCCAGCGTTTCGTCCCAAAATTTTGGACGAGAAATTGAGCGATATACGGTTGACTGAATGCCAAGATATCAAAATCTGGGTTCAGTTTCATTACAACCGATTCAACTGTCGCTACCGTTTTACCGAGCATCAAAAATGCTGGCGGCGTATGGATCTGATGACGTAGTGACGCATTAAAGACCTCATGAATCAGTTCACCGAGGCGAAGCCGGCTCGGCGGCATATTAAAGTAACGTTCTAAAAAGTCATTCATTTCTAACTTCAATGCCGTGATGTCTGTCTCATCGCCGAGGATACCCATCCGGATGTAGCTTCTGACAACCGCATCTACATCTTTGGTTAGCACAGCACTGAGCCAACTGCAGATGTCCCTCAACATATCGTCGCTTATCCTGCCTACCATGCCGAAGTCTACTAAACCGATCTTCCCATCTTCTAAAACGAAAACGTTCCCCGGGTGCGGATCTGCGTGAAAAAACCCATCCCTTAGCACTTGGGTATAAAACAGTTCCACGAAGGTTTCAGCGAGTTCTGCCCGATTGAATCCCATCTTATCTAATTGCGCTATCGCGTCAATTGGGATACCGTCAATACGTTCCAATGTCAAAACTCGACGGTTCGTGAATTCCCAATAGACTTTAGGGATCTTCACTTTCTGGGACGCTGCGAACTTCTGGTAGAAAGCATCCGTATTTGCCGCTTCAATTGTAAAATCAATCTCTTTCCGAATGGAGCGAGAGAATTCGCGGACAAGTTCAGTCGGTTTGAAAAGGTGCATCTCAGGATCGCTATTTTCCAGTTGCTCGGCTAACTCCATCAAAAGATTGAGATCTGTCTGGATAACTGTTGCGACCCGCGGGCGTTGAATTTTAACGACAACCGGTTCACCGGTTATCAATGTTGCCGCGTGTACCTGTGCAATTGAAGCTGCTGCAAATGGTTGTTGTTCGTATGTTGGAAAGACCTCCTCAAGCGGTCGATCAAATTCTGTTTCAATGGTAACTTGCACCTCTGAAAAATCGAAGGGTTGCGCCTGTCGCTGCAATTTCTGGAACTCGGTAGTCCACGCCAGTGCTTCTTCTTGCCCAACAAGTTCGGAGAGTATGTCCACCCGTGTACTGAGAACCTGTCCCAATTTAACAAATGTTGGACCCAACTCTTCAAAAGCGAGTCTTAACCGCTCTGGAACGGATAGCGATGTCCCTGACGCATTTTGTTGAGCTGAACCTTTTTTTGAACGCCTTAAGTGCCACCATTTCGGTTTCTTCTCTGCGTGGGTGTCCTTCCTTACCTTCCGGGCAAGCACTCCTTTGAATCTAAAACGGGTCGTTCGACCCCGCTCAAGAATTTGAGAGATAATATGTCCAAAGCCGTGCCTCGCAAAGACACTGACAATCTCAGGCAGGCGTCTCGCACTTTTGAGTTTACGGTTCAAATTCAGAATGCGCATGAGATTTCGTCTCTTTATAGATTTTGCAATTCCACTTTAAAATTTTACACGAAAAGTTGTGTGTAGTCAAGGAAAATCTCATGAATCTCAAGACTAAGGATAGAGACTTGATAAATAACGCTAACTTGTGCTATAATTCCAGAGTAAAAATAGTAAAAACGGTAAGCAGTATTTAAAGATTATAATAGATGATCCTTTGCTTATAGCGAAGGAGCAAGGAATTAAATGTCTAATCATCATCTTTATTATGGCAATAACCTCGTGATTCTTCAGAAGCATATTTCTGACGAGAGTGTCGATCTGATTTACATTGATCCGCCGTTTAACACAGGGAAACGCCAACAGCGTACGAAGATTGAAGTCGAATTGGATGTCCAAGGCGATCGCGTCGGTTTCCAAGGTAAGACATACCGAACCCACAAAGGTAAAACCACACATTACGCCGATAAGTTTGAAAGTTCGGATGCCTATTTGCAGTTTTTGCGTCCTCGT
>JAGFCB010000245.1 GCA_022394775.1 Candidatus Poribacteria bacterium | reverse complement strand
CATGTAGAGCAAACCCTATAATTACGTGAGTTTGATAAAAGAGATAGATTCTTGTAGGTTGGGTTGAGCGGTAAAGCCACAAGCGTATTTTCGCTATACACAGCGTTCCGTTCTTCAATGAACCATTCAGGCAGTTGATGTAGCAAAACCCAACATCCCAAACCGTGTCGGTGTTATAATGCGTTGGGTTTCACTCGGTTTTTGGTGATTTCAGGTTCTCTGTTTTCTTGAAAACGCTGTGCTGTGTGCGATTTTTAATAGGTTTCCGTTCAACCCAACCTACGAGACTTTTATTCTCAATATTCAGGATTTAGTGATAGTTGCGAAAAATGGAACCTGATATTCATAGCGAGAAAGATGAAAGATAAATGGAATTTGTTAAGTCTTCTATGCTTGTTGTTTTAAGTGTGTTGATTCTGTTTTTCGGTGTTACTTTTCTTTTTTGTGTTTTTTATGGTGTTTTGTCCGTGACGATGCTGCTTTTCTACACGCTTTTTTCGTTAAGGGAGTGCCCTCACTGTGCAAAAGCAATTAAAAAAAAGGCTATCAGATGTCCACGCTGTGGGAGCTCCCTGATAGAAGAAGAACCGCAAGAAGAACTGAATCCCGAACTTTACGCTCGCGTCAAAACTTTCGTAGCAGAATTCTGGCCCACATCAGAGGAAAAACTCAATCCAAACACGCTGTTAGCGGACGACTTAGGGATAGCAGGTGACGATGGTTATGAACTCCTTGAGGCGTTTTGTGAGGAATTCGAGATCCAAAATATATGTGAGGTTGTCCCCTCAGAATATTTCGGTACGGAAGGATTTAACCCATTTGAAATATATGTTGTGTTCTACTACTGGATATTCGACAGAAAAAAATTTGACGATTACGGTGTTGATACGTCACTTACCTTGCGAGATTTAGTCAAATCGGCTGAAGGGAAAAGATGGATGCACCCGGAAGCATGATGAAGTCAGCAGCGTCGGCTATAGAAAAAATATGGACAAACCCGATATTTTGTGGTATCATTAAGTACACTTATTGGAAAAGGTATTCAAAACCTCGATTCTCGGGGGACAAATTCTCAAAAGGAGTAAGAGTTTTGCATCGACGATCTGCCAAGAAACACGCACGCGCGGATGAGGCGAAGCGGATACGCAACCGCCATCGCAAATCAACACTACGGACAGTCCTCAAACAGACAGAAACCGCACTTGAGGAACGCAACGTCGAGACAGCACAAGAATTGTGCAGGACGACGGTAAGTCTCTTAGATCGAGCTGCCAGTAAAGGTGTCATCAAAAAAGGGACAGCAAATCGCCAAAAGTCCCGACTTACCCGCAAATTGCATGCCATCACTGCGGAAGCAGCGTAATTTCGGCTTACTGTTTAAAAAGCGGAAAGGATAACGAGCCTGCAACGACGGCCGCAGGCGACTCGGAAGCGAGGGCTGCTTTTAAACGTTTCACGTTATTGCACGCCTTGCGAAATTTAAAAATATGAACGCCCGCAAAGTCGCCTTAGAGTGCTTGTTAACCCTCTCGCACAGCAACGCATCCATAGCCTCTGTTGTTGACAGCGCATACGAACGGTATGCAATTAACGGACGCGAACGCCGCTTTATCAATGGACTCGTCTATGGTGTTATCCGTTGGCAGGGACAGTTGGATTGGGTGCTGGATCAGTTTATTAATCCACGATTTCAATTAGACGCGCGTCATCGTAATATCCTACGACTCGGCGCGTTTCAGCTGCTCCACCTTGACGGCATCCCCGCACACGCCGCTATCTTTGAAACCGTTCAACTCGCCACTTCCGATCTGAGACGAAACAAGCGGCGAAAAACCGGAGGATTTATCAATGCCGTTCTCCGCTCCGTGCAACGTGATGGAACCGCGCTAACTTACCCACCGCTTGATACAAACCCGGCTGAACACATTGCGTTTTCGTTGTCCTACCCGACATGGTTGGTACAGCGTTGGATCGAGACGCATGGTGTTTCGTGGACGCTGGCGTTCTGTCGCGCGAGTAACCAGATCGCACCGCTCGCACTTCGTGTGAATACCCTCCTGACAAAACGTGAAGAAATTTGCCGATCATTAGCAGCGAACGGCATCGCCGCGACCCCCTCCAAAATAGCACCCGATGGGATAGCCTTTGAAGACCGTGCTATTACCGCTTTTGATACGGGTGAACAGACCTTAAAGGATATCCTCAACCGAGAGGACATCTATGTCCAAGATGAGAGTGCGATGTTAGTGGCGTACCTGCTTTCACCGAAAAACGCAGAATTCATTGTCGATTTGTGCGCTGCACCGGGTGGCAAGACGACACACCTCGCGCATCTCATGGGCAATGCTGGAAAAATTATCGCTGTGGATATGTCAGCCGAAAAGATCGCCTTGTTAGAAAAAAACTGTCGGCGTGTTGGCGCACGTAACGTTGAAACCCGAGTTATGGACGTAAGAAAAGCCGATCTCGGATTCATTAAAACCGCAGATGCTGTGCTGATTGACGCACCCTGCTCAGGGTTCGGAACGCTGCGACGGCATCCTGACATCCGATGGAACAAAACGCTCAAACAGGTTCATGCCCTCAGCGAAGTCCAATATAACCTACTCAAGAACGCTGCACAACACATCAAACCCGGCGGTGTTCTCGTCTATAGCACTTGTAGCATTGAACCCGTCGAAAACGAAGAAGTCGTCCAGCGGTTTTTGGCAGATTTCCCGATGTATGCGATAGAAAATGCTAAAGATTTTCTGCCTGATGTTCCACCAAGTATAATAACACCACAAGGCTTTATTCAGACATTCCCACATGAACACGGCGTTGATGGCGCGTTTGCCGCACGTCTCCGTCGTAAAAGCGCGTAAACATGCTCAGTTTTAAATTGTACGCAATTACCGACCGCCGCAGTTGTGCCACAACCCCGTTAGTTACTGTCATCTCTGAATTACTGGATGCAGGCGTAAATGCTATCCAATTGCGCGAGAAAGATTTAAACGATACCGAATTGATTCAATTAGCACAACCGATCGCTGAGTTGTGTCGTAATTATAAAGCAAAACTTTTCATTAATACAAGCGCACGCATTGCACTTGAAGTAAAGGCAGCCGGAGTTCATCTGCCAGCGAATGCAGCATCTGTAGAGACGATCAAAGCACAAACAGAAGGCAAACTCTATATTGGGTGTTCAGTGCACTCTCTTGATGCAGCACAAAAACGAGAGGCAGAAGGTGCAGATTTCGTAACCTACAGCCCTATCTACCCAACAGCAAGCAAACCCGGATATGGTCCTGCTGTTGGTGTAGAACACCTCGCAGAGGTGGTAAAAGGTGTTAAAATACCGGTCTTCGCATTAGGGGGAATTACACCGGATCGGGTTGATGAATGCTTGGCTGCTGGTGCTTTCGGGGTGGCTGTAATGTCAGGCGTTATGTCTCCCACAGATGTAGGAAAACAGGCGAGACGCTATCTTGATTTTTTTTAACGATTGCTTCTAAGCTGCTGCACCCGTTATTTTGCAGGTGTTAAATCGCTAAAAACCTTTCATAGTTCAGAGAAAGTTGGAATTAACCGAAAACCACCGTGAAGCAGATCGCTTATGGGTCAGTGCGCCGCAAAACGTAGTGGAACGGTGCCCAGATTTAATATTTAAAAACATGAAACAGATTTTGACAATTGCAGGCTCAGATTCAGGTGGAGGGGCAGGTATACAGGCGGATATCAAGGCGATTTCGGCGAACGGCGGGTTTGCTATGTCCGCGATTACCTCCGTTACAGCGCAGAATACGGTGGCGGTGACCGATGCATTTGATTTACCGATCTCGCTGATTGAAGCGCAGTTAGATGCCGTTTTCACAGATTTCGACGTAGCCAGCGTTAAGACTGGGATGCTTTCTACATCGGTGATTGTTGAAGCGGTCGCAAGGAAGTTGAAGGAATATACGCCACCCGCTATTGTCGTTGATCCGGTGATGATCTCGAAAAGCAAATTCCCTCTGTTAAAAGCGGAGGCAATCGATAGCCTCAAAACAGTCTTGATTCCGATCGCGACGGTGATTACACCCAATGTCTACGAGGCAGAGCTGCTTGCACAACAAGACATCCGAAACATAGATGACGCAAAAAATGCTGCAAAAACGATTGCTGCACTCGGTTGTCACGCCGTTCTCGTCAAAGGTGGACATCTTATTGGAGACGACGCAACCGATGTTCTTTACTCTGACGGGGAGTGGTCTTTTTTTCAAGCGGAACGCGTTGAGACAGAAAACACGCACGGCACGGGTTGCACCTACTCCGCAGCGATTGCGACGCAGCTAGCACACGGCAAGGGTTTAATGGAGGCTGTCAGGACAGCGAAAACGTATATTACCGGTGCTATTCAGCACGCATTGGACATCGGGCGCGGACACGGTCCGACGAACCATTTTTTTAGGACGTAGGGACTGGGTCACCCAGCTCCTACAACCGCTGTCGTCCCTCAAATCCGTCCTCAATTTCATGCCAGTAGCGGATTTTATTTTCATTGATCCGCCAGCAGAGATAGACCTCTCTACCCTCACGGAGGTGTGGGAAATCGACCAATCCAGGGTCAAGACTTTTCAGATGACAGCCGCGCGCCGCAATCCGTTCCAAAATTTCCTCAAAATTGGCAGTTGCTTTAAGGAGCGCGGGAGTGTGCTTACTGCCTCCGTTAGAGGAGACCACCTCTAAGAGGGGCGTGATTTCTGCGTGTAGTCCTGCAAGTAGGTTTCTTATGGCTCTTAACTGTGAAATTTCATCAACTAATTCGGGGATACATGCGTTGGCTTCTTCAAGCGTAAAATATCGTTTTTCCTGCATATTGCGTACTCCTTATCTGCTATCTGTTTCTCTAAATTTACACGAATTTACGGGAAATGTCAATTTATTAGTTTTCAGTTTTCAGTTAAAGAGGATTTTGATCGTTGAAAATCCTCTTTGAAACTGTTAACATATCTGAAACGCTAACGCACTTAAAAGAAAGTGCGTGTCTATCATAGACCCAAAACTGAAGATTGATAACTGAAAACTAATGAAAAACGAAACGAAATCCGCGGAGCAACAGAACCGAAACGTCACCCGTGCCGCTGGTGTCGTCAGCATCGCTGTGATGGCATCTCGAATATTGGGGCTTGCCCGTGAAACGGCGATAGGGTATTACTTCCCTTCAAAAGGTAGCGCGGATGCTTTTTATCTTGCCTTCCGTATACCGAATTTTCTACGTGATATGTTCGGTGAAGGCATCTTGAGCAAGGCGTTTATTACAACATTCCTTGCGACGGAGGCTGAAGATGGGGAGGCAGCAGCATGGAATCTGGCGAATCGTATCTTTAACCTGACATGCCTCGTTTTAATCGGCATCACAATACTCGGTTTCCTTTTCGCGCCTGCTATCGTTGATGTATTGGCACGAGACAATTTTGACCGAAATTTAGATGTTGTTGAACATTTCGGATTTGACAGCAAAATTGAACTCGCAATTTATCTCACGCAGTTGATGTTCCCTTATCTGCTATTTGTATCATTTGCCGCGACTGCTATGGGATTATTGAATAGCAAGGGCAAATTCGGTATCCCCGCGTGTGCCTCCACCTTCTTTAATGTGAGTTCTCTTGCTATCGGCATAGGCGGCTACTATTTGTGTCCATTGTTAGAGATTCATCCGATAACGGGGATGGCGATCGGTGTAATTATCGGCGGTATCCTGCAATTCCTGATTCAGGTACCGTCTATGTATCGTGTCGGGTTTCGCTATCGTCCGATGCTGAGCCTGCGCGATCCGAGGGTACTGCAAGTCGTCCATCTCATCGGGCCCGCTGTGTTAGGGGTTGCGGCAGTGCAGGTGAACCTACTGACGAATACGTTTTTTATTACTACAGATTCCGGATGGTTGACGTGGATTAGCAGGGCATACCGGGTCATGCATCTCCCGATCGGCATCTTCGGGGTCGCGATTTCAACGGTGGCACTACCACAACTCGCGAGGCTCGTAACAGCAGGCGAGACTGAGAATTTTCGCAGTGCCTTCGCTTATGCACTCCGTTTAATGCTTCTTTTGACAATTCCCGCTGGCATTGGACTCATGGTCTTATCAACACCGATTTGCCGTTTGCTGTACGAATGGGGCGTAACTGTTGAAGAAGACACAATCGGGACAGCAGGACTGCTATTCGTCTACGCGTTTGGGCTATGTGGATTCTCGACGTTGAAAATTGTTACAGACGGTTTTTACGCTTACAAAGACATTCGCGCCCCTGTAATCGTTAGCGTCTGCGCTGTCGCACTCAATATATGTCTCAACTATCTGTTTATCTATCGTGGATTCTTTTTGGACCCGCGTGCCGTGGTATTTTCGACCGTTTTGACCGTGACATTAAATTGTATCGTTTTACTTTTCTTACTTCGACGCAAGGTTGGACAATTGGGGCTCGGATCGTTCATCCCATTAATGCTCAAAATCTTAAGTGCTTCAGCGGTAATGGGGTTCGTCTGCTGGTTAACGAACGGTGTCATCGAAAATGACTGGCTCGGAACAGTAGGTATCATTCCGCGCACTGTCGGGGTGTTTGCACCAATAGGGTTGGGGGTGCTGATACTCGCGGCGATGTATAAGCTTTTAAAAATCTCCGAATTTGACGACATTTTGAATGTATTCAGACAACGGCTTGGAAAGTAATACCTTTATAGTATAATTGTTGAATGGACGTTAAAAAATTAACCGAAAACCGATGCAAGGATCATAATTAAAAAATGCTAACAAAACGAATAATTCCATGTTTAGATGTACGCGCTGGAAAGGTCACGAAAGGCATCGCTTTTAAGGGCAATGTTGATGTCGGAGACCCGGTTGAGATGGCACGCTTTTATTATGAAGGCGGTGCCGATGAACTCGTCTTTTACGACATCACAGCGAGCAATGAACGCCGTGATATAATGATTGATGTCGTTTCTGCTGTCGCTGCTGAGATTTTCATCCCTTTTTCCGTCGGTGGCGGGTTACGGACGCTTGAAGATATGCGCCGCGCCCTACTTGCAGGCGCAGAGAAGGTGAGCATAGACTCCGGTGCCGTACGGAACCCTGAACTCATCGCTGAGGGTGCGCGGGCGTTTGGCAGTCAGTGTGTCGTACTGAGTATGCAGGTGAAGCGGGTCCCGAAAAGTGAGCAGATTCCGAGCGGTTATGAAATCTACATAGACGGTGGCAGAACACCGGTCGGTTGGGATGCCTTGGAATGGTCGGCGCGCGGTGTTGACCTTGGTGCAGGTGAAATCGTCGTCAATAGCATTGACGCAGACGGCACAAAAGCCGGATATGAACTCGAATTGACGGGGGCTATCGCCGATCTGGTACTGGTGCCGGTCATCGCCTCTGGTGGCGCAGGAAACCCGCAGCACCTACGCGATGTATTTGTCGAAAGCAACGCTGATGCCGCAATTGTCGCATCTATCACGCACTACGGCGAATTCACGATTGAGAACATCAAAACCTATTTAACGGATGAAGGTGTAAGCGTCCGAGATACATGGTGAAATAGTTGCCAGTTATCAGTTGTCAGTTAACCACTTGTGGCGGTTGCTTTTGTTGGAGCTGCCATAACATCTCTCTTTAACTGAAAACTGGTAGCGAAGCGAACTGACAACTGATAACTATTAAAATGGAGGAAATATGAAACCACAATTACCTGATGCAAGAAACGAAAATATTTTTATCCACGTCAACGGTGAACTCCTACCGCGCGAAGATGCGAAGATCTCCGTATTCGATAGCCTCGTCCAAGGGGGCGACGGTGTATGGGAGGGCTTACGCGTCTACAACGGAAAAATCTTTGCCCTTGACGCACATCTCGACCGGCTCATGGATTCCGCACACGCTATGGCATTCGCAAACATCCCAACCCGTGAGGAGGTCAAAAAAGCGATCTTTGAGACCCTCGAAGCCAACGGTATGCGGGACGGTGTGCATATCCGTCTAACGCTCAGCCGCGGGAAAAAGGTCACCTCCAGCATGGATGCGCGCGTTAACCAGTACGGCACCACCTTAATTGTGATCGCGGAGTGGAAACCGCCTATCTATTCAAAGGGCGGGGTCCGTTTAATCACCTCAGCGATCCGCCGGAATCCACCGCAATGTGTTGACTCTAAAATCCATCACAACAACCTGATTAACAACATCCTCGCCAAAATTGAGGCAAACGTCGCTGGTGTGGACGATGCGATTATGCTCGATATCCACGGGTACGTCTCAGAGACAAACGCTACGAATATGTTTCTTATAAAACGTGGGCATGTGTTGACACCACACGCCGATAGCTGCCTACCCGGAATAACACGCGGTATGGTCATTAGTATCGCTCGCGAAGCAGGTATCCCGCTGACCGAACGAAATGTCTCATTGACCGAGGTCTATACCGCGGACGAAGTCTTCACAACCGGTACCGTCGGTGAACTCAGCCCAGTGTTAGAGGTTGATGGCAGAAAAATTGGAGACGAAGGCATCGGTCCCGTAACAACACGGCTTCAGGAACTGTATGCAGAACGGACTGCGAACCAAGGTGAACCGCTGCCATAGCTGCAGTTTCGCAATTTAAGGTCGTCCGTTGTTTGAAAGCGGCAAAAAGTGCATCCAGGAATGCTTATAATTGAACTACACAACGGAGGAAAACCAGTGATAGATCTGAATAACGCACTGAATAATCCAGCATCCTTAGAAGTACATGCACATTGGGACCCGATTGCCGATTCGACTTATAACTTACATAAAAACTCACCAGAAAATACGGAACTCTTTGATCTTTCACCAAACGAACCCGTTAGGGAATATAAAGGCGATGCTTTCAACGCCTTTCTTCCATTATCAAGTGTGACAGTTGGAGACGTTTGGGAACTGGATCTGGATAGCGTAATTCCATTTCTTTCGCAGTTTCATCCCGGGGCAAGAGGGAAGTTACGCCACGGCCAGAAAGGGGCTTTCGCGTGTTTACGCGCACTTTTGCCGGATTACGTCGACATCATATTCCGGATTCATGCGGAGTTTACTTTGGCGACCCGTCCTAATCCGGACTGGAAACCCGGAAGTAATAGGAGGCAGATGGACGAAGTCCGTTTTATCCCTTCGCAATATGCCGGACGGTTGGTAATCAACTTGAAGACAGGTGTTGTATGCGACTTCTCGCTTGCACTCCCACCTCGCAATAGCAATGTAGACATCAATGA
>JAGFCB010000186.1 GCA_022394775.1 Candidatus Poribacteria bacterium | reverse complement strand
CGACAACATTTCTCTGATGAACTCTTCAACCACGTCTTAGGACTTATTCAAGAGGTGAAAGCACTCCAAAGCACTGATTACAAAGGCGACCTGCTTAATCAGTTTGTCGCTTATATCTCCGAAAAGGTATGGCGATGGGAATTAACCCAGATTACGGAAACGGAACTCCCACTTTTGCTGAAGGAGAAGGTCCTCGCATCGGCAATCTGTTACGAAAAAGAGGTCGATACCTTACTGGAATACGTCGAACGCTACGATGAACTCGTATCGACAAAACTGTCAGTAGACACCGAAATGGACAACCACCGTCAATATATTGAGAAACAATTTCAAGCAATCGTTGAGAGCCTTTTAGTATAGTTTCGATTTCGTTCGTAGTAGGGAAACCATTTATTGCTCGTCCTTAAACGCAAATATGCGATGGATCGCCCTACTACAAACTAACTCTTAAATTCAAAATCGATAAAGTTGTAAGAGGGGTCTCTAATCCCGAATTACAAATGGACTTTCCACAAGTCCGCTACAGAGACAAAGTAATAATGAAAATAGTTTTATTGGGCAATAGTCAACTTGCCATTTCAGCCGCATGGGGCTTATGTCAATCGGAGACGACACGTGAAATTGTCTTTGTGTCGGATGTCACATCCAGCAAAAACAGACATAGGTTTGTTCCGCCGAAAGGAGATGCTCCAGGAAAACTCCGAGACCTTGTGGAATCTAACGCGTTAAGTGCAAGCGATACCGCAATCTCTTTCTCCAATGCCCCCGAAGGTTTGTCTGGCGCAGATGTGGTTATTTTATTACCACCAATGGGACAATCCGGGTTCCGATCCGCCCAAGCGTCAAAAACAACAGGCACCACCCTTGCAAAGCGTTTTATCGAAGGAATCCAGCAGAACGCATCGGATGCTAAGATCTTGGTGGCGGTATCGCCCGCAAATTACATCGCTGCATGGATACATCAAACTCTCGGCGGCAAAATCATTGGTCTCGGAAATGGCACTGCCACAGCACACTTAACCGCTGAAATCGCAAAACGTGTTGAGGTTTCAGTAAAAGACGTAACCGCTTTGGCTATTGGGAGTGACTGGGAGACGTACCCACTTCCACAATACTGCCGAGTCAACGGCATTCCGTTATCTCAACTGATGCCTAACGCTGAAATTGACAGTCTTTGTGAAGCGGTCTCGAAACGCTGTCCTTATACCACGCAATCCGAATATACTCTAATAAGCCATATTCTACAAGTGGTCTCCGCAATTGCCCTTGATAAAAAGCGGGTGATGAGCGTCGGCACGCATATATCAGCTGGCGAAACATCTGTTTATCTCAACGTCCCAGCGCAGATCGGAAGCGACGGTGTAACGTCGATCGTCCCACTGGAGTTGGATACGCGTCAACGCGAACAGTTCAAAAAATTAGTCACACAGAGTGCCGAAGACCAATCTCCCTAACACTTTCGTGTGAGGTGTTTAATGATTGCACTCTCTGACTGTTCTCACTGCGAAGCATGCTGATGGCTGACTGCTAAAACAAAAAGATGCGAGAAATATACCAAAAAATCCCAGAACTCATTGAATCCGATCAAGTCGGTGCCTACTGTACGGTGGTAGAAACGAAAGGCTCAACCCCACAAAAACCGGGGTCGAAGCTGCTCATTCTCCCCACTTTACGGAATATCGGCACGCTCGGTGGCGGTTGTGTTGAAGCGGAGGCACGGCGACAAGCGATAGGGTTGATGCAGGGCGGAACACCGCGGCTTCTTGAGTTTCAATTGGATAGCGACTACGGTTGGGACGACGGACTCATCTGCGGCGGGAACATGAAAATCTTCATCGATCTGCCGAAAACCGAAGCGGAAGCCGAAATGTTTGAACGACTCCAAACCCTGAACACGCAAAAAACACCGCTCGTCTGTGCAACAGTTGTAACGAGTGAAAAGCGGGGGGTCAATGTCGGCATGAAAATGCTCTTCGCTACCACCGGTGAACGTATCGGCACATTGGGCGATACAGCGTTAGAAGCTGCCATCGAAGAGGAAACCACCGAGGTTCTTGAGAAAAATCAAGCGAGTCTATTTTCTCAAGACGAGACCGCCGCAGTCTTCTTAGAACCATTGCAACCGCGCCCGACACTGCTTATCGCCGGAGCGGGGCACGTCGGTCAAGCACTCTGTCATCTCGGCAGCTGGTTAGATTTTGATATTGCTATTGTTGACGACCGCGCCGACTTTGCATCTAAGGAACGCTTGCCTGAAGCAGACGAAATTATCATTGGCGATATTGCGACGGAACTCCGAAATTATCCGATTACGCCATTAACCTATGTCGTGATTGTTACCCGTGGACATCAGCACGACGAATCAGCGTTACACAGTGTCGTTGAATCGAATGCCCGTTACGTCGGCTTGATAGGCAGCCGCCGAAAAATTAAATTGATCTTCGACGACTTAATGGAAGCCGGGATTTCCAAAGAGAGACTCGAACGCGTTTACGCACCGATCGGGGTAGATATCAACTCGAAAACTGTGCCAGAAATCGCGGTCAGCATCGCATCGCAGTTAATTCAGATCCGAAACGCAGCTGACGATATCCACACCTTTGATGCCCAACCAGCCCGAATGCCTACTGTTAAGGTAGTAGGAAGGAAAAAAAATGAGTGATACTTATACACAAAATGCTGCCGACATCGATCAACCGGCCGAACTGGAAGGCATCCAGCTCAATTGGGGTCCATCAGAATTTGTTCAAACGCCCGGTGGTCCCCGCGCTCGCCGTACCGCCCCTGCCACCCCAGAGTTTTGGGCGGTTTGGAAGAGGAATGAGGAGGCTCTTCAAACCGCTGGCATCTTCCACTTTCGCCAATCGTCAGACGACTGGTGGGTAGGATGGTGGAATGATATTTGTATAGATGAAAAGAAATCTTATACACTCAGCGAAGTCATTGACGCTGTAAAGCACACGTTGGATGGCGTAAGCGAACACTCAGCACACAACCAACTCCGGTATTCATCTATCGATCTATATTGGCTCCTCCACGACATGCTCCGGTATGTGAATCAGAACGTCCCGGGTGAGTATGTCCTGCATCCGCTAAAAAAAGATACCTACCAAGTGAGATACGCCGCCGAGGACTCGGCGAAACGGCAATCGAGTAGAAAACTCAAAGAAGAGGTAAACCGAACCGCAAATTATCTCGAAGAACTTACAGGCAGACGACCCTCATGGGGAGAAAAAGAATAATTATAGACATACCCTCGAACGCGGTGGCGTATGAATCAAGGAGGATATTTCGTGAACCAAGAATCGAAGGTAACAGTTGAAGATATTGAGATGTCCGTGGATGCGTTAGATGTTCAAAAAGCTGCAGAAATCTTTGAAGAACACGGATGTCTTGTTGTGCGTGGTTTGATGGCTCCGTATATTGAAGCAATACACAAAGATATTGAGGCTGCCGCAGCAGAATCCATATCGCTACTCGACAAGGCAGAACGGATTGTTGAGGGATGGCGCACCCCGAACGGTACGCTCTTCTTACCGGCACCAGAAGGCTATGAACGCGACAAACAAATTATGGTGTTATCAGTGGGTTATCAGACGAGCGCGGCGTTTTTTCAGTCCGCTTTCGATGAAACTACAGCCAAAATCGTCGAGGCGATCTTGGGACCGAATGTGGAGATCTTTGGCAACGGACAGTGCCTCTACAAGGAACCCGTTGGCGGGCATCCGAAGCATCTACATCAGGATTCCGCGTACTTTGAACACCGCTATCAAGGACCCGTCGGCATCCTGAGTTATGTCGTAGATACAAACTTGGTAAACGGGGCGTTACACGTCGTGCCGGGTTCACACCAACTCGGACAACTCAAGCATATTGACACGTTCTCGCACCTCGGTTTGGCGGAAGATGAATGGCCCTGGGAGAGCGCGCTCCCAGTCGAAGGCAAAGCCGGTGATTCGATCTTCTTTAACGTCAAGACTGTACACGGTTCCAAACAGAATATGTCGGACAAACCGCGTCCGATTTTCATCAACCGCTACCGCCGAACAGACGACTTTGTCATCATCGGCGGGACCACCACAGCAAACCGAGCAGAAGCGGAAAAACGCGCTGCTGCAGCTGAAGAGGCGAAGAAATCCAATAGCGATCGAGGCTTGATGTTGCGAGGATTCCGTCCCTTTGCTGCATAGAGACAACAATAGGCAGATAGGTAAATTTTACGCTGGTAGGCGCGGTTTAAAACCGCGCCTATTTTTTGAACTTACGGCTCTAATTCCCAAATCAAAATCGTCCCGTCTGAACTGCCGCTTGCAAGCGTGCCTCCATCTGAACTGAAAGCAAGAGAATTTAATCCAATATGTTCTGAAAAGGTCGATTTGATTTCGCGTGTACGCATGTCCCAGAAGTGAATTGTCCCGTCAGAATTCCCATTTGCCAGTGTTTTACCGTCAGGATTGAAAACAAGGGACGTAACAGCACTACGCCCCCGGGCAGTAATATAGGACGGATCATCATTCCTACGTGGTAGATTCGGGGGTCTTGTAAATAGATTATTTCCTATAAGAGAAGCTTTGTGTTCGCCGGTGGCTGGATCCCATAAATGGATAGCACCATCCCGACATCCACTGGCAAGTGTAGAACCATCAGGACTGAAGGTAACAGTTAAAATTTCTTCTGTATGCCCTGCAAGTGTCGCTTTAAGTTTTCGCCTACGTAAATCCCAAAGGCGGACAGTTTTATCTGAACTCCCGCTTGCAAGAGTACGTCCGTCAGGACTGAAAGCAACAGAGAGTACATGATATGTATGCCCTTTGAGCGTAACCTCGTGGTGCCCAAAGAGCGTCCCTCGCAAACCGTGAAAAAATGAGTCCCGTGCAGTGGTTTCGGCGTTCCAGAGTCGAAGCGTTCCATCACCACTGCCACTCACAAGCGTCTTCCCATTTGGACTAAAAGCAAGACCGCTTTGATTTGGAATCCGCCTGTCGGGAACTTTACCGTGTCCTTTGAGGGTGACTCGGTATTCGCCTGTAGCCGTATCCCACAGCAGAATCTCGGCTTTGTGAGCAGAACTCTGTGTACTAATACTCAAACTCGCAAGTGTTTCCCCATTTGGAGAAAACGCGACAGACTGAACCCATAATGGATATGGATGCCCTTTGAAAAGGCGTTTAAGTTTACCCGTTTCAACGTCCCACAATTTTATATTTTTACGTCTATACCCACTCGCAAGGGATCTTCCATCTGGACTGAACGAGATCGAATTTACTCCTGCGCTATAGCCAGTAATAGTATGTTGAAATTCAGATTTTTCGGGATCTATAGTGTCTACATTCCACAAATAAATTCCAGACTCATTTTTCGCAGCAAGCGTGCGTCCGTTAGGACTAAACAAAAGGTGGTAAAATTTCCCCTTTCTTGTCAGTATTACTTTGGGTTTTCCAGTGTTAGGACTCCAAAGTACAATTTCGTTATCGGTTGCGACTGCGAGGATGTGTCCGTCTGGACTGAACGCAATAGAAGAAATCCACCGCGTCGCGTAATTCACCACTTTAGGAACGCCATCGGAAATCATAATTCCCTTCATATACTTTGGATCCCCGATAGGTAGTGTGTTTTTCAACTGCCCAGTTTGTGGATCCCATAACTGAACCGTATAATCCTTTTTGTTGGTACTCGCAATGGTCTGCCCGTCGGGTGAGAATAGGGGAGGTGTCGTATAAAAACTCGCGACATCTAATCTCATCTTAATTTTTCCAGTATCAGGATCCCACAAACGTAGTTCATTCCTACTTGCACCATAGAGAATGGTTCCATCGGAATTGAAAACAATATTGTTGGTTCCAGTCGTATCCTCCAGACGTGCCTTAAGTTCACCAGGAGCAATATCCCACAACTGGAGATCTTTGTCGTCACTACTTAAGATTGTTCGTCCATCCGGGCTGAACATTACTTCTTCAACAACATTATGTGGGGTAAGAATCTGCCTACGTACTCCAGTGGCAATATTCCACAACCAAATCACACCATCAAAACCGCCGCCCGCGAGCATCTTACCATCTGGACTAAACGCTACAGAAATCATCCGCCGCTCAGGTCCCTCAAAGGTCTTTTTGCGTTCCCCACTGTGTAAATCCCAAAGTTCAATCGTGGTATCATTTTTACCTATCTTGGCAAATGTCTGCCAATTGGGATCTAAAGCAATATCGGTGCTTAGTTCACTCATACTTGCTATTGCTAATGTCGATTCTTTCCCCGTTTGTACATCATATACCCAGATTCCGATCGAACTCCTCACAGCAAATTGAGTGCCATCAGGCGAAAACTGATAGGAGCGTGCCCTTCCAATGTCAGTTAAGTGTCCCTCTAAATTCGCTCTTTCCCCTTTTCCAAGCCGCATCTTTGCCCCTTCAGGCAGTTCCCATCGCATGTAATCTTCCGCGAAGGTGAATGGGAGAAAAAGTGTGCTGATGAACAGTATTATGAAAGTAGAAACGCGTGCTGGTTTCATAAATTGGATGCCCCTATAGAAAAACTTACAAGATTCGATGCCACAACCCAGTTCCTCTAAAGTGATTAACCTAATTGATACAGCATCAGATAGATAATCACGCCTGTTACGGAGACATATAACCAGATCGGGAAGGTTATTTTCGCAATGCGACGGTGTGCGTCAAACCGCTCGCGCCACGCCAAGTAGAGGGTCCGCAACGCCAACGGCACGATAACAAACGCTAAAATGATATGTGAAATTAGGATAGTAAAATAGACAGGACGAATCCAACCTTGCTGTGTAAACGGCTTTGATCCGGCGTGGTAGTGATAAATAACATAGGAGACAAGAAAAAGTACAGACACGCCAAACGCAGCGAGCATACATTTTTTATGTGCATCAATCTTCCGCTGCCGGATGAATACATATCCGATTGTCAGCAGGATGCCACTGATTGTGTTGAGTGTGGCGTTGACGGTTGGCAGATCTGAAATCTCAAGCACGTTTTCCTCCTATGTACTTACTTCAGCACAGCGGCGTGTGCCTGCTACTTTCTATCGGGGCCACCGATAGGCTTGCGCGCCTTTAGAATTCTCTAACGCAAATTCCCACCGTTGACACCACGTCTCATATTTAGTTTCACCCGCTTCTGGACGCAGGCGACTCCGCATGAGAAACGCAGGATAAAAGGGTCTACCCGTAGGCTGATAGACATCGTGGTAACGCAGATCGAAACTCCATCGGACGCTCTCCGATACGTTCGGTTTCGCACTGTGGAGCGTATAGTTATGAAACAAAATAACGCCCCCTGCACGGATTGGCAGCGGTTTCGGCGTGAGATTAGCGGGTTGATTTTCCGGGAGGACTGCCAATCCTGCTTCGTTCCAATCGTGTCTGAAAAGTCCCATCTTATGACTACCCGGCATTACCTGTAGACATCCATTTTCCAACGTTGCATCAACAATCGGAATCCAGACGGTAAGCATAAAATACGGATCCGTATCGGGCCAGCAAACGCCTGCGTCTTGGTGCCAAGGTGTCGGTGCACGCTGTGAACTCTTTTTCGGTAGGACAGCACGGATATGTTGGATCGGGTTACAGATAATCTCAGAGCCGACAAAAGACTCAGCAATGTCAAGGATTTTCGGGTTCTTGAGAAAATTGAATGTCGCTTCGCCGCGTGCCTGCATAATATCAAGATTCGCCGTTACCTCCGGTGCCTCATTCGCAAGATGGAGCAATCTTTCCGTGAAAAGTTTATCGGTGTGTAGGTCAGTAACTTTTCCTTCCGCATGTAATTTCTCAGCACGTTCTGCGATAATCCCCTCGTATTCAGCAATCACAGGCCCCAAATCGTTCTCATCAAGTGCATCTTCAAGCAATAGATACCCGTTGTCGTGGAAAAACGAAACATGAGATTCGGTTAAACGCATAATTGCGTCCTCCTTGCGTTATAGACTATCCCCATCGCTGTTCAGGCGGATCAAAGACGAACCCGTGGAAAAACTTACGCTGTTCAGGCGAGAGTTGCTTGTCATAGAAGTCTTTAGGATATCCCCAATGCTCTTGCGAAGCAATCATCCACGGATGTTCGTAGGCATAATAGAGCATTTCACGCCGACCCTCCGGTTTCGTGAAGATCCCAGCGGAATGCCAAACCGCGTTATGGAACAGAATCGCACTCCCTGGTGGAGCACACACTTCGAGCGCGCCGGGATATTGGTATGGGTACCGTAGGTCTTCGTGGTTCGGGTCGTACATCGCCGTATGGCTGCCCGGTATGAGCCACAAATTTCCTTGCCCACCTCCTGTCATATCCGTCAGATAATAGCCAATTTTGAGTTGTAGAAACGGAATAGGACGTAAGTTACGATAGCCTTCATCGTGTCCATCAATGTGCCACCCCATCGAACGTTCTATGAGTTCCGAACCGTCTTCAACGATAGCATCCGAAGCATGATGGTGCGGCATCTTATTGAGCAATCCCGTGACATAAGGTAGGATCGGCTGCCAATCCAAGAGTTCTAAAAATGCTGGATGATCGCCGAGGATATAGAAGATACGAGTGCTATTTTCGCCGTGAATGTGGGTCATTCCGGTTTGGGATAACCCTTTCTCCTCACGCTCCCGTCGCTTCTCAATGACTTCAGCGAGAGCATCTCTGAGTGTTGCAACGTGCGAAGTTCCAAGAAAATTTTCCAAGACGAGATAACCGTTGTTTTGAAAGAAAAACTTTTCGGCATCGGTCAGTTCGTGTGGCATGTCGTAAACCCTCTTTTCTCTGACTGGTGAGGTTCTCAGTCTAAATTGAACAACGCTATGGCGTTTTCACTAAAAATTTTTGCTTTATCCGCTTCGGAGATAGGCATCTCCTCAATCAAACGGACAAATCGTGGCATATCTACCCACGGATGATCTGTACCAAACAGCAGACGATCCCCACCAGAGAACTCATAAGCATACTGCAGTGCTTGTGTTGATGGCGATACGGTGTCCAGATAAATCCTTTGTAAATACCCGCTCGGTGGTTGTGTTATGTTGTCTCGCGCCCTACCCAATACTTCGGTCTGATGATCAATCCTACCACTCATATAGGGTAAAATACCACCGACATGGGGCATCACAATTTGGAGGTGTGGGTGACGTTCAAGAATCCCACTCAGAATCAACCGCAATAGGGCAAAACTGTTATCTACTTGTAACCCCATCATACCAATCATCCAGTGATCTTTGATTGCTTCGCCCCACGTCGGCACAGTCGGATGCATAACAATCGGCATCTGCAGTGTTTCGGCGTATGCATACACAGGTTCAAACTGAGCCGCATCAACCGGTTCCCCACCGATATGGGAATAGAGCATTATACCACGAAATCCGAGTTTCTTCACACGATTCATCTCTGTGATGGCTTCATCTGGATTTTGCCAGGGAAGGCACGCCAATCCCGCGAACCGATCTGGATGTGTATCCACGAGTTCAGCGATGGCATCGTTGATCGCTTGCGCCCCTTCGTTCCCTAATTCGGGCGCGAGCATACACGGCGGCGGTATATTGGTGCTGAGCAGTGCCATATCTACCCCTGCTTCGTCCATGTCCTTGAGTTTACGTTTCGAGTCGTAGACTTCATCTTGTAGGCGAAATGTTTGGACATCGCCGTACGTAACGACAGCCTCACTACCACGACGGATCACTTGGGGTGGGTGTGGGTTCTGTGCGAGGATTTCTATATAGGTATTTGGAAATATGTGGCTTTGGCAATCAATTCGCATTTTTCTGGTTGAAGGTGTTAGGTTTTCGTATGTCTTTTAGTATGCCATGTCTAACCTATTTTTTCAAGGTGTCTTTTTCATGTAACCTTTTCGCGGAATTAGCATTCTTACTTATTAATACTTTTGCCCAAGTTAGCAAAGATTGTAGATGGATTTCCGAAAATAGAAGGACGCATTCCAATTAAGCTACACAAGTTGAAGGAGATACATAGTGATTTGGAGTCATCTCATTGCCCTTATCTGTTTGTTGATGTGCCTTGTGGGGCATCAAAATGTTGATGCACAGCAGCAACTACCTTTCGGCGCCAAAGCACGATTCGGTATCAACAAAGGCGTGATCAGCGACGTAGCGTTCTCACCTGATAGGACCCAAATCGCAGTCGCAAGTAGTGTCGGTATTTGGCTTTATGATGCTGCCACTGGTACTGAAACCGCATTGGAACCCGCAACGCCGTTTGGTGTTTCCGCGATAGCGTTCTCACCGGATGCCAAAACAATTGCCTGTGGTAGTGATGAAGGAACAATTTGGTTGCGGCGTTTAGATACTGGGAGAATTAGGCATTTTCCGCCGATACATACACAACACGTTTTGTCAGTTGTATTTTCACCGGATGGTGCAACACTCGCCAGCGGAAGTCGCGATCAAACAATCGGGATATGGGATACAAAGACAGGTAAACTGCGTAGACATCTCTCCGGACATACAGATGCTGTTAACGTAGTTGCGTTTTCACCCGATGGTAACACACTCGGCAGCGGGAGTTCAGATAGGACGGTGCGTTTATGGAATCCAGAAACGGGTGAACTCTGGTATACCTTTCTTGAGCATAAGAATATCAATACTGAAATCTTTATTACTGAATTGGTGTTCTCACCGGATGGTAAGATGGTTGCCAGTGGCGGGACTGAGTGGCCAACGCTCTTCGTATGGGATATAAAAACCGGTAAAGTGAAGCAAGAACATCATTCACATAACTGGTCGGTTGACGCTTTAGCATTCTCACCAGACGGCACGAAACTCGCTATAGGTGGAGATACAGATGCAGTTGAGTGGTTGGATTTGGTTACTGGTGCCAATAAATTTCCTATATTTCCAACAGATCATCCGGGCTGGGTGAGTGCGCTGGCGTTCTCACCGGATGGCCAAACGCTCACGACAGTGACGCAAAGCGGCACAATCCGGTTTTGGAATACAACTAACGGCGAGCAACCTTTTCCTGCTATAGCACATAAGCGTGTCGGAACTGTGTTAGCATTTTCACCGGACAGTCGGACACTTGCCACGGGAAACGCTGATGATACAATCCATTTGTGGGATATTGAGAGCGAAAAGGCAGAAACGATTCGTCATGAAAGCATAAAGACTCCGACAGCATTGGCATTTTCACCCGATGGCACCACACTCGCGAACGGGAACGCGAGCGACACAATCCATTTGTGGGATATGCGGACACGAAAAGCGTTGTTGATTCGCCATGGAGACATGAAAGCTCCAACGACCTTGGCGTTTTCATCGGATGGCACCACGCTCGCCAGTGCAGGGTTGTCTCAGGAAATCTGGTGGTGGGATGTACGCAGTGGAGAGATACTCGGAGCTGCTAAAATAATTGATGAAGCATTCTCCGAAATGGTTGCCTTTTCGCCAGACGGTACTATCCGCGCAAGTGTGGATGAGAATAACGTAGTTCGCTTGTGGGATACGATTAATGGCGAATTGTTATCCACTTTCATTGGTGACCAACGCGCTGTGTGGGCAATCGCGTTTTCACCGGATGGCAGCCTATTCGCAAGTGCTGGATCGGACGCATTTTTCTTGTGGGATGTGAATCGTAACCGAAGGTTAGTAACTTCCCAAGGCGACCATCGTCCAATACGTGCCTTGGCATTCTCGCTTGATGGGAAAACACTGGTAAGTGGGTGTATCACGGGTAAAGTACAATTATGGGATGTTGCCACTGCTGCCCACCTCGTAACGCTCATAGATGATACAGAAAAGGTTAATGCAGTTGCGTTTTCACCCGATGGCAAGACACTCGCCAGTTGGAGTGCTGGTGGTGCAATCCTGCTATGGGATTGGGATAAGATCCGTCCAGATCAATAAACAACCGTTAACTGCAATCTACAACGTTAAACACAGACATGCAGCTGATTATCTATCCGTGTCTCGGTCCAGGCCACTTAATCACGTAGTTAGACGGAATCTCTCGAACGAACATTGACGTAGCGCGATCCCGATCGCCAGTGCGATAGACTGTCGTTGAAAGATAGAGTTGGTTTTGGGCGCGGGTCATACCGACATAGAAAAGACGACGCTCCTCTTCGATTTCTTCTTCTGTGATATTCTGCTTCCACATCGGAAAACTTCCCTCCTCCATGCCGAGAATGATAACGACCGGAAATTCTGTTCCTTTCGCTGCGTGTAACGTCATCAAGGTCAATTGCTCGGTTTTATCGTCAAGTTCATCAATGTTGGTAAGCAACTTCTGGTAATCCAAAAAGTTGGTGAGTTGATGTTCGTCGCTCACTGATTCAAACTGGACGACTGCGTTCATGAATTGAACACGACGTTGCCGCCATTCAACATCTTCTCGGAATTCTGGGACAACGGTATCTTGTAATTCTTCTATATATACGGTTGCCTCTGCTGCTTCTGCTGCTTCAAGTGGTAGACGATCCGGCAGGACAAGGTTATGCGTCTGGACAAAACGTTTTGCAGCATTAAGGTACACATCGGTTTCGGTTAAGGTGTCCTCTGTAGTTGACACTTCTCGTTGTGATGTCTCCGTTTTGGCGAGGACGCCGAGTCCGACCAGCGGTAGCAGTTCCGTCAGGGATTTCACTTCACGTTTGTAAGCATCGATTTTGATGAGTTCTTTGAAGATTTCTCTATTGACGCGAACGTCTTCTAAGGCACTATGTAAGCGACCGTGTTCAATACCAAACTTTTCAGCAAGTGCGCCGATGCTACACCGTTGTCGCGGGAAAAGCCGACGTGCGGTAACCAGGGTATCGTAATGCGGTGCTGATAACCCGATTTTCAAATACGTCTGAAGGTCGCGCGCAAGAATTGGGTTATCGTATTTCGCCACATTGTGCCCAATTAGAATCCGGTCTTGGATAAATCCAGCAAATTCAGGTAATACCATCTCAATTCCAGGGGCATCTTTGACCGTTTCTTCATCAATTTGGTGAACACGCGTTGCTGCACGCGGAATGTGTCCACCCGGCGGTTTTACTAAGCAGTAATACGCTTCGACATCATCTCCAATCGCGTTGAGACGGCGCGCGGCGATCTCAACAATCTCTGCTGTTTTCGGATTAATACCCGTTGTCTCCAAATCATAGACAACCATATCCGCCATATTTGGACTTTCAAAACGATTAATAAGACGCTGACAGAGTTTGAGCGCTGCGATACTCCGAACGCTTCCCGTTTCGAGATGAATTGCGTCGCTATCTGCCGTCCCCACTGTCCCGATGAGAATTATCCGCGTATCCCGTCCTTTTTCACCAAGTTCTTCAAAATCACCAATCAGTAGATGCACGCCACTGTCAAGCTGCGGTGGTTTATTTTTATCAGGCGGTAGGAATTGAAGTTCCGCACGCCGATCCAGGTAAGTTTCAAGCATCTGATGAATAATGTGTGCCGCACAATACTCGTCAATACCGTGGCTGGCAGTAATCTGAATCGGCTCGTCAAGGTCAAGTGCACTGTAGAGGACATCCCGCGCTGTCACAAGGTTCGGCACTTCAGGTTGTTGTTCCATAACTTCCAATTCTTCGGCACGGTAAGGGGAACGAGCGTGTTCCAAAGCGTCAAAGAGTTTCTGAATGATTTTATCGGCCTTCTCGCCTTCGATTTCAGCCGACAGTTCCTCAAGTTGCGTCCAAAATTGGCAAACGTTTTGGCGAGTCAAAGGACCAACATCTTCGGGATATACCTCAATATTTTTCAGTAATTCCATGAACGGAATGTGTTTGCGTTGTGCGATCCACTTGAGTCGCACCCATGTCAAATCGTCAATATAAGTTTCAGGAAAATTGATTGCCTGTTCCAGATCTTGCGGAAGCTGCCACTGGATGAGACGGAGATACGCGAGAATCCCCTTACTACTTCCTTCTCCAAAGGAATTTGTCGGTAGAATTCGCTGGAATTTGATGTCTGCGCGTAGCAGCTGCTCCGTTAAAACATCCGCGAGCCTGTGTGTCCGGTAGAATATAGCGATATCGCGATAGGAACAATTACGACGTTTTACTAAATTCTCAATAACACTAATAATACCACGAGCTTCTGCTATCGGTGTATCAAAGGTATAGTGAAAAATGTCGCGTCCGGCATCTTTGTGCGTTCTGAGGGTATGCTGTTTCTGTCGCTCCGAGTTTCTGGAGATAACTTCTTCTGCGGCACGCAAGATCTTCTCGCTACACCTGTAATGATCATCCAGTTCGACGATCCGCGGATCGAAATCCGCTCTGAAATTATCAATATACTCCGGGTTCGACCCGCGCCAACTATAGATCGACTGATCTTCATCAGCGACGACCATAAGATTATATGCTGGTGCGACACAGAGCAATTGGAGTAGATGATACTGCACGCGGTTGACATCGTGAAACTCGTCAACGAGGATATAGGAGATATCCTTATGATAAGCTTCTTTGACTTCTTCTACGCCTAACAATTCGACAGTTTTCAGTAGAAGGTCATCAAAATCAAGGGCATCGTATTCATCAAGTTTATGCTGGTAGTTCTCCAGCACATTTCGGATATTTTCGAGAGTCTCAGGATCATAAATATCGGTGTTATCTACCGCTTCAACGGGATTCTGGAGTGTACATTTGGCATCGCTGATAATGTTGCGTAGCAGCCATGGAGGGTAGTCGTCAGCGTTAAGGTTCAACTCACGGACACTTTCTGTTAATATCTCGTCTTGAAGCTCCTGATCAAAGATGGTGAAATTCTCACTCAATCCGATCTTCAGGGCGTGTTTCCTTAGCACTTTGACACAAAATGCGTGGAAGGTGCAAGCCTTAACGCTGGATCCGTGCGGTTCACCGATCTCGGTGTTGATGCGTTCCTGCATCTCTTCCGCAGCTTTATTGGTGAACGTAATCGCAAGGATCTTCTCAGGTCTGATATTGTGTTCGCGGATCAGGTGCTCAATACGGTGTGTAATAACTTTTGTTTTCCCCGTACCGGGACCTGCGATGACGAGAAGGGGACCAGCTTTATGTGTTACCGCTTCTATCTGTTTTTCATTTAAATCGCGAAGAATGTTCATTAGGTTTCCTCCGTCCATGCGATCAGGAGAAATTTGCGTCTTTCTTGTAATCAGTGTGATGTCTTATTTACATCAGGGGGTGTAGTATGGTGCTTCTATTACGCTAAACAATTCATGGTTATTATACCTTACTCAAGGCGAAAAAAGCAAGGTATTTTTAACACAACTGAAGACTAAATTTTGGACAATTTTTTTGAATTCCGTATGATGAATTGGGTTAAAAGGAGATAGATGAAATTACTTGATTTTGTTCCACTAATTATCCAAAAATCGCTGGTTTGGACGTATGAACATACAAAACCCACAACCCTATACACAATGGCAGTTGCCGCCAGGTGCCTTAGCGCGTCTCGGCAAAGGTGCAATAACGGATATCCAGTATTCGCCCGATAGAACCTGCCTCGCCGTTGCCACTTATATCGGCGTTTGGCTCTACGATGCACATACCTGTACCGAACTCGCACTCCTCAAACACGGACAGGATCAGGGTGCTACTTCGCTTGCGTTTTCGCGCGATGGCGCGACCCTTGTGACCGGAAATTGGGATAATACGATTTCGCTGTGGGATGTCCATACCGGGCAGCGTCGCACCACGATGACACTCGGAGATGCTGAAGATGAGGTCTGGGCATTCGTCGTCTCGCCGGACGGTCATACGCTCATCAGTGCAGGGTTGGATGGGAAGATCCGATTTTGGGACATTCACACCGGTCGCCTTCTTTTTCATGTCGTTGGAGGTATACATCCAATCAACGCCTTAGCATTATCACCCGATGGCAAAACCCTCGTCAGTGGTAGTAATGACTTCACCATCAAACTCTGGGATGTCCAAACTGGCAGACATCTCTCCACACTCACAGGACATACACATGGCGTTTTGGCATTGGAATTTTCTCCAAATGGCATGAATCTCATCAGTGGGAGCAGGGATAAGACACTCTGTTTGTGGGATACCACTACCGGTGAAAAATTGGCGACCTTCGCTACCGATATGGGAGTTGTCGGTAATTTGGAGTTTTCACCGGATGGCAGTCTGCTCGCAAGTGGGAGTAATGACCAAACCGTTCGGCTCTGGAATGCGGATACAGGCACTGAGCAGGCAACCTTCAAAGGACATAAAGACTCTATTCAAGCTATCTCGTTTTCACCGGACGGTAAAACGCTCGCCAGCGCGAGCGGTGATCACACCATTCGTTTTTGGGATCCAGTTACTGGTGTAGAGAAGGCGATCATTGATGGACATGTTGAATGGATTTACTCCGTAGCATTCTCACCCGACGGGAGCTTCCTCGCCAGCGGTAGTGATGACGAAACACTTCGATTGTGGGATATGTCCACTTATACCGAGTCTCAAACCTTCAGCGGACATGAATACCTGATTGAAGACGTTGCTTTTTCACCGGATGGCGCGATCCTCGCAAGTGCAAGTCAGGATGAACGGATTTTCCTGTGGAACGTAAATACCGGCACTGAGATGGCGATATTGGATCATACGGATACGGTTGCCGCATTGGCATTTGCGCCGAACGGCACTACACTTGTGAGTGGTGGTGAAGACAACATCGTTCGATTGTGGAATGTTGATACCGGAGACCAATTAGCAGTCTTAACAGGTCACACGGATGAGATTCAAACGGTGGCATTTTCCTCAGATGAAAGAACCCTTGCCAGTGGTGGTGAAGATGGAACGATTCGGTTATGGAATGCTGTTACAGGTCATTATCTCACTGTGCTTACAGGTCATACCGATGCTGTTAAGACACTCGCGTTTTCACCAGATGGTAGAATCCTTGCCAGTGGGAGTTCCGACAATACCATAAGACTTTGGAATATGAACAGTTGTCAGCATATCGCCACCCTAATAGGGCATACCGATATTGTTGAGACAGTTGCATTTTCACCAGATGGACGCACGCTTATAAGCGGTGGTGATGCTGAGGACAACACGATCCGCTTATGGGACCCTACCACCGGCGAGCAGTCAGCAATTATTAAGAACTACAGAGTTCGCACATTGGCATTCAGTCCCGATGGTAGAACATTCGCCAGCGGCAGCGCAGACGGAACAATCCTCATTTGGGATCTCGCAACCGTTGAAACCATCTACGGTTAGGGCATATCTTATAGATACAATGCTGGGACAACCTGTTCCCTATTCTCCTCGCCATTCACCAATGTTTAAATTAATTCTCATATCGGTCCTATGTAACGGCACGTGGTATGTGACGTTAATATTTCCGTATGTGATATAAGGCGCGCCTAATACCATGACATGACTTACACTGTAAGCACGCCTACTTAAAAAGAATGAATTGTGTAGGTCTCACTTTGCACAACGTGCACCTAAATTTATAGGAGTGAAATGAAATATTTGAACGGACTGAAGAATGTAACCTTTTTGCTATTTGGACTTTTATTAATCCATATCTGCGGCTGTCAACGAGTCCAGGATATGATTGTCTCTGAACCGCAGGATGTGATGGATACTGCCCCAATTCGGGTCAGTGTTGTCTATCCGGGTGACTGCCTTGGCGATTCCTCTTACTGTGATGTCCTCTATAACGGTGTTCAGAAAGCTAAAGCCAAACTTAGCGTTGAGATAACCGAAATGGAGAGTAATTTCGAGACATGGGATATGCAGTTGCAAGCCGCTGCTGGAAATTCGGGGCTCGTTATCACTTCCGGTTATCAGATGGCGGAACCGGTTTCACGCGTGGCACCGGAGTTTCCAGACGTTATGTTTGTCATCTTTGATGCCGCGGTGGATCTACCGAACGTCGTCTCTTTCACGCATCGGGTAAACGAAGGCACTTTTTTACTCGGAGCGATCGCCGGGTTAAAATCGAAAACTGGAAAAGTTGGCTACCTCGGTGGTGCCAATGTGCCATTACTGCACGAATTTGAAGCCGGTTATCTCGCCGGGGTCAAAGCCGTCAACCCAAACGCAGAGATCGTCAGGAATTATGTCGCCGAGGATCAGCAAGGTTTCTACAACCCCGTTAAAGGACAAGAACTTGCAACTGCCCAATATGAGAGCGGCGTTGATGTGATTTATACTATGGCAGATCAATCAGGGTTTGGCGCGGTTGAAGCTGCCAAAATGGCAGAAGACAGGTATGTCATCTGGAACTACATTGACATCAGTGATGTCGCACCCAGTGTTATCTTAACAGGACTCCGCGTCGGAATTGATGAGTCAACCTACAACGTTATTCAGGCGTTTGCAGCTGGAAATCTGATGGCAGGCGTTCATTCTCTCGGTCTCACTGAAGACAATGTCGGCTATATTCTCGCTGAAGGCAACAAAGATTTACTCTCCGATGCCCTTCTTGAAAAGGTGGAAGCACTGAAGGCAAGCATTATTGCAGGTGAAATCATTGTGCCGGTGGTACCAGAGATGGGGATTCAAGGCACGGTTATACCACCGACAACATCTGAAGATGATGAGGAAACCACGGAACCGTTAGTTGACGGCACAGTTATACCACCGAGCGGAGGTGTGCCAGATACGCCGTAACACCAATTCTCCTTGCTTCGGAATTAGCAACAGGCGCTGTGCCGCCTTATTCCCGATATTTGCTGGCGAGGTTTCTGACCTCGCCATTTTAAATTACGGTTTGGTATCAGTGTTAACAGGTGGTTCGTCGTTGTTAATAAACCGTTCAATTGTGTTAATTGTTGCTGGACTCGTACGGAAATCGGCAACCCACGGTTCACGGAAGTATGCCTGTTTCTCACGTGGTAAAGCAGCGAGCACTTCAGGTGGCGTCTTCAGTCGATGCCAGTGGGTCGCGAGATGCGCGTAGGCGTTCAGGACTGCCACACGCGGTGTCTCTCGTTGCCATACGGGTCCCGCATGGCATAGGTTTTCCGTAAAAAAGATGGCACTGCCTGCCGGGCAATCATACGACATCAGGAACGGACTTCGTTTCCCTTTTTCTAACGATGTATGATCCGAATGCATTGGGAAGTTAGATTTATGACTACCGGCTATAAAATGCGTCGCGCCATCTGTCTTACTGACATCTGTGAGTTCAAAGACGACCCGCACCATTCCTGCGTGAATTCGTCCATTGTTGACACGGTATCCGAAAATTGGATCGCCTTGTTGCGGTCCGCCCCCGTGAAGTCCACCGTGTTCCTGCCCTTTCTCACGCCAGACAGAGGAGCAGTTTTCCAATCGGACATCGGGGCCAATGATTTCATGCAACACATCAAGCACCTTCGGGTGGTCAATCAGGACACTTGCCGGACCGCCCGGTACAGCGCGGTGTTCTGGTGGTAAGGATTCTGGGTGGTGATGTATCTTCTCAATCTGATCAACGATTGCGTCCACCTCCTCGCGTTCAAGGATCGCAGGACGCACAAGGAATCCGCTCAAGTCAAATCGAAATTTTTCTTCATCAGTCATAGGTTCGCATCTCCTTCCATTGACAAGTCGTCATAGAAAAACTACCTTGTTATTTTTCAGTATGCACTTTCTGAACAGCGTCAACGAGCTTATCTGCACCGAACCGGACGACATCCGTCGCTGGTAACCCTGTTTCCGCCTCCGCTGCTTTTATTGCCGCTTGTGCTTCATTTTCAGAAAGATCGAAACAATTCAACGCCAGTCCGATCACTTTAGCAGGTTTTATCGGCGCAGCCAACGTCTCGTAGTGTGCAATCATCTCAGTTAATGATGGCAATGGCACCGTGTACCGCGCAACAGTATCCCGTGACGGCTGATGGCAGAATATCATCGCATCCGGCAGACTGCCATGCAGCAAACTTAAAGTTACACCAGAGTATCCCGGATGTACCAATGAACCTTGCCCTTCAACAATAAGCAACTCATGATCTTTCGCGCCTTGCAATACAATCTGCTCCGCTGCACCGGCAGTAAAATCGGAGACGACAGCATCAATCGCAATCCCCCACCCCCAAACCATAATCCCGTTTTGCCCTGTCGGACAGAATTCAGCATTCACACCACGGTCACGCGCAGCGCGCGTCACCTCTATACCAGAAAGCATCTTCCCAACACGGCAATCTGAACCGACAGTCAGGATAACCGTGGCATCAACATCATCGGCTTTGCATGTCGCAACGGGGAGGTCAACAGGTGGTTTCCGAGCATCCCATAAGACCACATCGTTTGCTGCTGCCAGTTCAGACAGTTCCGCATCCTCACTCAGGAATTGGTGGAGACCGCTCATAATGTGTAAACCGTTGTGTATCGCTTCGTGGAGGATCGCGCGCCAAGGCTGTGGTAATTCACCGCCGGGTGGTGCAATACCGATAGCAAGCATTGTCGGGTTGAACCGCATTGCCTCGGCGAGATCGTGGACAATCGGAATCCCTTCCCCAATCTCAATAACTTCGCTGACATCTCGTCCAGCATTGGCACTATCAATGACGGCAACAACATTGTCTGGGAGATAGCGGACTAAGACCGTAGCTGTTTTCGATTCAAGGACACCAAACGAACCTTCCGCAAGAATCGCTATTTTATGTGATTTCGGCTGTAACTGCTTTTCCATTTTTGTCCATCGTTTCAGGTAGAATAGATACACCTGTAGATTAACACAAATCACAATCAATTTCAAACTGAAAACCTTAACCGACAACTCGACTCCGATATAAATATTAAGGCACGAGTTGTTGGTTAAAACTGAAAACTGATAACTATTACAGAAATTGCCGGAGATACCTACCACCGAGTGCGAAACCATCTAATCCAGGAGCACCTCGATCCTCGTTTTCGACACATAGCACATAGTCATAATCAGATTCCTGCAGTGCCCCAATGATTGTCCCCCAATTCAGTTGTCCACGTCCCGGCACCCGATATTGCCACCACCAGTTACCAATAATGCCCTGCCGGAACTTCATCTGAGGGCTGATTTCACAATCCTTCACATCCGCATAATACCACTTGCCGTTGAACATACGGATAGCGTCCTCAGCAGGTAAGATACTCATCCAAAGCCAATGCGACGGATCACAAGATAAACCGAGCGAATCTGACGGAATTGCATCAAGGATCCGTTCCCACATCTCTGGGTTACAAGCGATATTGCCCATCCGCACGGCACAATCCAACGCAAGCTGCACACCTTTCTCTTCCGCAAATTGGACGACAGGGGTCCACATCTCCTTGAAGCGTCCGACGAGTTCAACCGATCTATCACCGGGATTCCCTGGCTCCGAAGAGAATTGCCCGTAAAAATACCAACTGACGGGACTGCCAGCATAAGTTACCACCACTGGCGCGCCAAGGATATGTGTCGCCTCGATTGCCTGCATCAGTGTATTACGAGCGTTCTCGCGTGTTTCTGCGTCATCGTCAAGCAGGTTACAGTGAGAGGTCAAAGCGGCGAGATAGATACCATTGGCATCCAAAATTTCCTTGACTGCTTCGCCACCGGATTGTATAATGGCACTCGGTTCAAAAGTGCCCATAGCATTCGGACGGATTGCGTCAAATCCATTGGCTTTTGCCCAGGCTGCGCATTCGGTAAGGCTCCAGCCGCTATTGCCAGCACTCGTGCTGAAACTTAAATCCATAATTTTCCTTTTTTCTTAGAGGGCTTTCAACGTATGCGAATTCTTTATGAAGAGGATCTTACTGAAAAACTATTTTCGCTCTATAATCAACTGCTTGCGCAACACGGGGACCGTAAATGGTGGCCCGCAGATACTCCCTTTGAAGTCGCACTCGGTGCTATCTTAACACAAGCCACATCGTGGCGCAATGTCGAAAAAGCGATGGAGAATCTCCGAAACGCTGATGCCTTTACGCCTGAACAGATAGCATCCATCAGCCAAGCCGCGTTAGAGCGATTGATCCGACCGTCGCGCTATTTTCGTATGAAGGCACAGAAGGTACGCGCATTTGTAGATTATATCGCGGAGCGTCCGTTGCACGTGATGTTTCAGCAGGATGTTCCTGAATTGCGTGAAGAACTGCTCTCTATCTACGGTGTTGGTCCCGAAACGGCGGATACAATTATCCTCTACGCTGCGGGTAAACCGAGTTTTGTCGTTGATTCCTACACCTACAGACTTTTCTCGCGATTAGGCTGGATCGAAGGGAGATACAATTATGCCACACTCCGCGCACTGTTTATGGACAACCTCCCACACGATGTCGATCTCTTCAACAAATATCACGCCTTAATCGTTGGGCACGGTGCAAGGCTTTGCCATAAGAAAGCACCGAACTGCCAAGAGTGCCGTTTACGGGAGACGTGTGCATATTACAAGTCATCTGAGTGATAGAAGGGCAAGTGGATTGCAATCGAGGTGCTGCTATAGTTTTTGAAAAAAATCGGTTTCTGTCAGAATTGGGACATCCAGTTCTACGGCTTTTGCGTATTTGCTACCAGCACCCTCGCCAGCGATGAGATAATCCGTCTTGCTCGTTACACTTGACGTAACTTTACCGCCTCGCGCTTTAATTTCCTTAGATGCCTCCGTGCGCGTCATACCTTCAAGACTCCCCGTAACAACGAACGTTTTTCCTCCAAAGAAACTATCAACCACCATACTCATTTCTGGACGAGTCGCGTCTGCCGCTACCGTGAAACAGTGTAAACCCGATTCCCGTAATTTGTCAAGCAAGGGTTGGTGTTGTGAAAAGAAACTGACGACGCTTTCCGCGATCTGAGGACCAATGCCATCCACCGATTCAATCTCTTCCCGTGTCGCTTTACTGAGCGCATCTAAGGATAAAAAGTGTTCGATGAGCAGTTCCGCGACAGTCTCTCCGATATGAAAGATGCCGAGTCCGAAAAGTACCTTCTCTACGGGTGCCATCTTGCTCTGTTCAATTTGGCGGACGAGGTTGCCCGCAGACGGGACACCCATCCGATCCAGTTCGCTGAGTGCTTCTACCTCTAAGGTATAAAGATCAGCAACATCACGAACTAATTCTTTATCCACCAATTGGTCAATTGTCGCGGGACCGAGACCTTCAATCTGGAGTGCATTGCGCGAAGCGTAATGTGCAATTCGACGTTTGAGTTGTGCAACACACGAAACGTTAACGCAGCGAACCGCAACTTCCTCTTCTGAGCGTTCGACAGGTGTATCACATACCGGACACCGATCTGGAAATACAAAGACCGCTTCATTACCGGTACGTTCTGCTGTCAATACCTCCACAATTTTAGGGATGACATCCCCAGCACGTTCAAGCACAATCCGATCACCGATGCGGATGTCTTTCGTCTGAATTTCTTGCTCGTTGTGTAGGGTTGCATTCGTAATTGTCGCACCCGCAAGCGTTACCGGTTCCAATATCGCAACCGGTGTCAGCACCCCTGTGCGTCCAACCTGTACATCTATTCTTTCAATGGTCGTGATGGCTTGCTGCGCATTGAACTTGTAAGCGATTGCCCAGCGCGGGTATTTGGAGGTCGCGCCAAGTTCGTTCCGGTGGGAGAATTCATTGACCTTTACGACAACACCGTCAGTTTCATAAGGGAGCGCATCGCGTTCTGCTACCCAATGTTCGTAATAGTCCTGAACCGCTTCTATCGATTTATGGCAGGCAGTATGCGGATTACACTTCAATCCCCAACGCTTCATCTTTTCAAGGGATTCCGTATGCGTCGAGAATTCTACCCCTTCCACATAATTGAGGTTATACACGAAAATATCTAATGGACGTGCGGCGGTAATAGACGCATTTTGCAGTCGCAGCGAACCTGCAGCGGCGTTTCGAGGGTTCGCGAAAGGCGGTTCGCCTTCTGCCTCGCGTTGCACGTTAATATCGTCAAGGCGATCCTTTGGGATGAAAACCTCGCCGCGTGCTTCCAATACAGCAGGTATTTTTGCGTCTGTTTCAGTAAGTCGCAACGGTACAGAGCGGATCGTCCGTAAGTTGTCTGTTATATCCTCGCCGTACTCACCATCCCCGCGCGTTAAACCGCGAGTGAATATCCCATTCTCGTAGATTAACGAAACCCCTAAGCCGTCTATCTTTAACTCTGTCACATATTCGGTAGGTGCCTCTTCCAATAACCGCCGCACACGTTCCCCGAATTCTTTCAGCTCCTGTTCGTCGTAACCGTTATTCAGGCTCAACATAGGGTTGCGATGCGGTATGCGGGCACCTAATACAGCACCACCACCGACCCGCTGCGTCGGTGAATCCGGTGGGATAGGAGCATCAGACGATGCTTCGAGTGCTTCAAGCCGCTTCATGAGCACATCGAATTCGGCATCTGATAGTTCAGGCTGGTTTTCGATGTAATATTTACGCTCATGATGGCGTATTAACGCCCTCAGATCGTCAATCTCTGTTCGCATAACACCTTTGTCCCGTTTACGAAGATTTTAAACGACCCAGACCGGTCGAAAATAAATCTATTTTCGTCACTGTGTATGTGCTGACAAATTGTTTGCGATCGTTAATCGTCGCTGGCGTGTAAAGGTGCGCGGGCGGGTATATCCCTCGCCTGTCGGTCCCGCGATCGTCATCGCCAAAAAGCCTTCGCCTTCCAGTCCGCAAGATGCATAAGAGGGGGCATTGATAACAACAACTGTACAATCCATCGCCTTGTTGAATTGTGTGATCCGTTTGGTGTTATTCGTATGGAGCACAGCGGTATGTCCACGTCCGCCTTCTGCTCGGACTGCGCCTGCCAACGCCTCATCGAAATCACGACACCGAACGACAGGTAAAATCGGCATCAAGTATTCGTTGATAACAAAGTTGTGATCCGCAGGAACTTCTACGACAATCGCGACGGTCTGCGCTGGTGCTGTAATGCCAGCGGCTTCTAAAATAGTCGTGGCATCTTTGCCGATGTATTCCTTATTCGATTCACCTTTTTCGGTGACAACCGCCTCCAATGCTTCACGTTGGCTCGCATTCAACAAATGACCACCGTTCTGTGTGAGTTCTCGGATCGTCTCATTTGCAACGGATTCGATGACGAAGAGTGCCTTTTCACCGATACAGAGCAGGTTATTGTCGAAACTGGTACCTGCAATGACATGCTTTGCTGCTTGCTGAAGATCCGCAGTTTCATCAACAATCGCGGGAGGGTTACCGGGACCGGCAGCGACTGTCTTTTTCCCACTTGATAGTGCTGCCCTCACAACAGAAGCACCACCCGTCGCTACAAGCATAGCGATGTCAGGATGCTCCATGATCTCTTTTGCTGTCCGTAGACTCGCATTTGCAACAGAGGTAAGCAGATTAGGCGGCGCGCCTGCTTTAACGATCGCCTCGTTGATGACGTGCATCGTCTCTTCGGTGCATTCGCGCGCATTCGGATGCGGACTGAAAACAACAGCGTTTCCTGCCGATAGCATTACAATCGCATGGTTGATTACCGTTGATGTCGGATTAGTAGTAGGTGTAATTGAATTGATAACGCCAAACGGGACATATTCAATGAGAAGCGTTCCTGCGTCGCCTGATATCGATTCCGAGATAAGATCCTCAACACCGGGTGAAAGTGTTACGGCACCTTCATTTTTCATCACTTTATGTGCCGCATTGCCCATGTTCGTATCTTGTACTGCCAAATCGGCAAGGCGTTTCGCATTCGCAAGCGAGACCTCTTTGATCGCTTCAATAATTTCGCGTCTTTTGGCAAACCCAAGTTTAACGAATGCTGCTTGTGCTGTTTTCGCTGCTGTGACCGCCTCTGTCGCTGTCGAGAAAACCCCTGCACGGGAAGAACCCGCGCCTGTAGATGTCGTAGGTGATACGGCCGCTGTCCCATCTTGTTGCAACGTTCTCAAGACTTGAGAAACAATCTCTTCAATCTGTTTTTCGTCAATTTGTGCCATTCAGCCCTCCAGTAACTCAAGGAAAACGTAGTAAAACCACAAGGCGGCACCTTAGATACGGAACCCGTGGAGATGCTAACATATTCTCTGGTAAAGCGGAGTAGGGCAAAGGCAAGAAAGTTATTCCTCGCCCTACAAAGCCGATTTATTTGCTCGGACTTTTCGCTTCCTCTGAGCCTCCGCCGAGAAGAGTCTCCACATCTGTATGTGGGCGAGGGATGACGTGTACCGAGACTAATTCACCGACTGCTTTCGCAGCTTCTGCTCCAGCATCCGTCGCGGCTTGCACCGCACCCACATCTCCGCGAACCATGACGGTGACAAAACCACCACCGACCTGTTCTTTTCCAACCAATTTGACGTTTGCGGCTTTCACCATGGTGTCGGCAGCTTCAACCGCACCGATGAGTCCGCGTGTTTCAACCATTCCTAATGCTTCATTGCGCATGTAGTTAGCTCCTTATCTGTAAAAATAGAATGTAAGACCCCCCGCAACGCACTCCCGATGTGTGTTTGTAATTTTGCTATAATATGGATACGTGCGTAGGTTCCTTAATCAAATACGCTCGTTAATAATGATACTACAAAATCCGCATTTCTGCAAGTCAAATTTTAATGCGAGATTATCAGTTTCTGGAAAATTAACCTTTAAAAGGATACGTTTATGGATGAGATAATCCATGCCACACTGTTGGCGGGGTTTCAAACCCCGACTGCAGAGACCTTAGCAATCAAGGAACTATCTATCTCTTTGACTGATGACTGATAACTGATAACCATTTTCCAATTTTATCTTGACTTTTTATCAGAATTCTGATAAAATATTATAGGTGTTACCATAGATTACCGAGAACTTCTAAATGGAAACGGGAGCACTTCACCGTCCTGTCGCGTGAAGCGTAGTTGTGTGGATCCGGACGCGTCAAAATTTCGGCGAAGTTTAAAAGATAGAACTTACTATTAAATAGTCAACGAAGGAGAATTCATTTTGAACAAGAATTTGGAGGCGACGCAGGAGGCCGCGCTCCGAAAAATCCTGGCAGACGTGCCAGAAGCCTCAGCGTATGCACCGGTAACGGATTCCTTAAACAGAGCAACTGAATTAGGGGAAGATGAGATTGCAGCAGTCCTCAAAAGTTTCAGTTCGATGCCCCAATCCACAACTGTTTTCGCGAATCCAGCACTACACAAAGTCGCAGTCGATTGTAGCGGCACACAAATCACCTTGAACATCCGTAGTTTTGCCATTCGTGGGATTGTGTCCGAAAGTGAAATTGTCGCTGATAAACTCAGTCCCGCAGCCGTTATCTTTGCAGGACTTTTTGGTAGGAGACCTGAAACAGATGATAGTGGACTCGATGAAGAAGCCGTACTGTCAGATTTAATAGATGCGAAATTTTATGAATTCATTACAACCCGCAGAGAGAGTCTAACCGGTGAACAACGCCTTATCAATCAGGTCGCCGAATTTGTTAAAGCCTTCCCCGAAGCCGGCCCTGAGGCGGCTATCCAACACTTCTCTACACTCCGTAAACTGGGGATCCCAGATCAAAAAGGTATTAACAGTACACGGTCCGCCGATTCACTCTTACTTGAATTTATCGAAACGCACATGGAAAACGTCGCTGTCGGGGTCATCTCCGTATATATGCGGCACCAACTCCGTGAGAACACCGCCCTGCATCCGCAAGTCCTTGCTATGCGAGCAACTGATCTCATAAACGCGCACCAACAAAGCGAAAAGACAGCCTTTCAAACTTGCTATAGCCTCCTCTTAGGACGAGACGCAAGCACCGTCGAAGCGAACATTTTAGAACAGATGGGTATCATACAAACACACCACGGTTCCGCCGGTTCTAACGTTGTCGCACGCTATCTCGCAACTTTACATACAGGTGCCGTTTCTGACTTCTTCGTTGCAGCGCAGATGGCTTTAGATGGTGATCGACATTTCGGTGCGATTCACGATATGACAGCGTTTATCAACCAAATTGAACCGCTTGATGACGAGGCGCGCGAAGCGGCGATCCGTGAACGGATGCAATCTGCACTCCCAACCTTTGGACATCCAGAAATCGCTGCCGCCGGGCGCGCCGATGAAATCCAGCAAGATCCGAGACCCGCTATCTATTTCAATCCGTTCCTCGAAGCGATCGATAACGACGACATCCAACTCAACGACAGCCAGAAAAAGCGGTTGGCTATTGTGCAACGTATCTATCAAATCGCTTTCATTGAAGGCATGGTCCGCCCGGGACGCGAAGATGAACCACCCCTCCGTTTAACACCTAACACCGACTTTGGGGGTTGGGCAGTTCAAGAAGGATTGGACATCTATGAAAGCGACAGAACGCTATTGACATATATCTTCCGCGGCTTCGGATGGATGATGGATGCTCGGGAACAACTCCAGATGAAGATTATCCGACCCGTTATCCCGCCACATCCTGATGTCATCCCGAAACCAACTGACGATATGACAATCGCGAACGAAGTCGTGGCATTACACAACCGGATGGCAAGCACGAAAGCCTTTTAGGATTATCGGTTTTCAGGTAAAGAAGGAACACATTCAATCAAAGCATCTTTTAACTGATAACTGCAAACCGAAAACTATTTCGAGAGGACGACCAGTGATTGAATTAGAGCAATTAACAGTACCAACAGAAGGTGAAAGAATCGGACTCGTTGACGGGCAGCTTGCCGTGCCGAATGAACCTATTATCCCTGTGATTGAAGGTGACGGCATCGGACGAGACATCATGAAAGTGACGCGTCGCGTCGTTGATGCAGCTGTTGAGACGGCTTACACCAGCGAGAAGCGGATCATCTGGTTTGATGTCTATGCTGGCGAAAACGCCATGGCGAAATACAACGAATGGCTACCACAAGATACCTTTGACGCGATTGAATACTTCCGTGTCGCTCTAAAGGGCCCCTTGACCACACCCGTTGGTGGCGGTTTTCGGAGTTTAAATGTGACCCTGCGTCAAGTGCTTGAACTTTACGCATGCGTCCGCCCCGTCCGTTACTTCCAAGGTGTTCCAGCCCCAGTAACACACCCCGAAAAAATGGATGTCGTTATTTTCCGTGAAAATACTGAGGATGTCTACGCCGGTATTGAGTGGGAACAAGGCACCCCCGAAGTGAAAAAGGTGATTGAACTGCTTCGCTCTGAAATGGGAGTAGAAATCCGCGAAGATTCAGGTGTCGGCATAAAACCGATTAGCATTCTCGGCACAAAACGGTTGGCACGGATGGCGATCCAATACGCAATCGATCACGGCAGACGCAGCGTTACTTTCGTCCACAAAGGCAACATCATGAAGTTTACCGAAGGTGCGTTCTGCGCTTGGGGATATGAACTCGCCAAAGAGGAATTCGCTGAGCAAACCATCACGGAAGACGAACTCTACAGCGACTATGACGGTAAGTGTCCTGAAGGGAAGATTATCGTCAATGACCGAATCGCCGACAGCATGCTCCAGCAGATTTTAACGCGAACCGACGAGTACGATGTCCTTGTCACGCCGAACCTGAACGGCGATTATCTCTCTGATGCAGCCGCAGCGCAAGTTGGCGGTATCGGCATGGCACCCGGTGGTAACCTCAGCGACGAAGTCGCACTCTTTGAAGCGACTCACGGCACCGCGCCGAAATACACCGACCAAGATGTTGTCAATCCGGGGTCCCTGATCCTCTCAGCAGTGATGATGCTGGAACACATCGGTTGGCAGGAAGCCGCTGACCTCATTATCAATGGACTTGAGAAAACCATCCTCCAAAAACGGGTTACCTACGACTTGGAGCGTCTCATGGAAGGCGCGACGAAGGTGCGAACCTCCGAATTCGGTGCAGCGATCATCGAAAACTTTTAGCGAAGACACCCACACCGCACATCATAGAGGGACGACACATGTCCTTAAAAACGAAACTTATTCTCGCAGCAGGAGTGTCGGTTGCCATCGGCATCGGAATAGGTCTTGAATTACATCGTCTTCACAGACGCATTCTGGAAGAGTTGGTCGAAATCCGCAAGCAAGGTGAAAAGTAGTAGGCACACGCTGTGTGCCGTAACCCCACTCGGAATGCAGCGGCAAACGCAGGAGGCATGTTGTGATCCACGAGATAAGAACCTACAACTTGAAACTCGGTCAACTCCAAGAATACTGGAAACGCTTCGGTGAGAAACTGTCAGGACGACAAAAACTCTCAAAACTCGGTGGGCACTGGTATACGGAAGTCGGTCCCTTGAATCAAATGGTCGCCGTATGGCCCTACGAAAGCCTCGAACAGCGGGCAGAAATCCGACGCGCTGCGGAAGCCGAACCCAACCCGGTATGGCCACCCGATACCAGTGACCTCATTGTATCAATGGTATCCGAGATTTATCTGCCAGCCCCCTTTATGGAACCTTTAGGAGAAAAAGACATCGGTCCCTTATATGAAATGCGTCTGTACACCTATCCTGCAGAAGGCATGCCGCAAGTCTTAGAGGCCTGGGGTGCTGCTATCGCTGAACGCGTGAAGTGCTCACCATTAGCGGGCTGTTGGTACTCAGAATACGGGGTGTCAACAATTTCATCCATATATGGGCATACAAGAGTTTTGAAGAACGCGCCCGGATCCGAGCAGAGACACGAGAGAAGGGTGTCTGGCCCCCCAAAGGCTCCGTCAGACCTATCACACAGGAGAGTAAACTCCTGCTCCCTGCCCCTTTTTCACCCATGCAATAGTTTGATTCCAGAATAATAAATTCGTCCCATCACTGGCGAGGTTTCCTAACCACGCCGGTCCGACGAAAATCAAACGAAGCGTTCTTAAAAGCAGGAGTACTTTTGAATCCAACTCAAGAAAATAAACAGGCACTTGAACAGGCAAGAGACGTTGAACCTCAGCAGAATGAAACTCCTGTAGACTAAATATGCCGCTCTTCGCTTCTATGTTGAAGCGTGTAGTCCGCTTCTGCATTCCATAAATGCTTTCGCATAACTTTTGCGGAAGCCTCGCCCTTTAACGCGGGGTCTATCACGAGGATATGATCCACTATTATCGGGGTATCCGGTACCTCTTAGAAGTGCTTATTACCGGCGATGCGTTTAACTTGAGGGTAGTTTGCTTCCCTGCTTTGTCAAGTATGACTTGTTTGTTTTGGATATCGGTAACGGTTGTACCCGCTGCAAGGGTGTCGCCGATGGTGATGATATGCGTCTGATTTCCGAGGGTTGTTTGGATAATTGCTTGAGGGGATGATTTTCCATCTGCGAAGACAACTGTCCCAATAAGACGATACGCAGCCGGAGACTTTTTAGGTCTCCAACCGAGAGGTCGAAAGATATTGTTATCAATGATGGCTCGGTAAAACTCAGATTCCTGAAAGTTCTGCAAATCTTCACGTTCGCTTGTTTGGATAGTGTTGAAAGCGCGGGAGGGCCTTCTTCTTCGGGGTTGTTCGCTCCGGATATTGTTTTCCGTTTTCAGCGTTACCGTCGATTCAGGTTGCACTTTCGATTGGGTATGCGTAGCCTTCCAGAGTAAGAAGAACAAAATACTGATTCCACAGACGATGGCAATGCGTTTGAAAGGAGTTGGGAACATACTGTCTTCCTCAAAAAACAAAGGTTCTGCTACTAAAGCAACGTATCAGATTGAAAAAAGTCATTAATCTACCGGTTCGTTTCTTTGAATTGGTATTATAGGTTGATATTTTCTTAAACATCATACATTATGTCTTCTATAATTAAAGACACAAATTCGGGAGAAAGAGGTGCATATCGTCAAAAATTCGAGAATATGCACAGATATAAAGCCTGATGGTATACTCTCCCCGCTAAAGCGGTAGGATTTCTGAAGTCTTCCTACGTCTTGAAGCAGGGATATCAAATTTTCAGACGACCTCCAATGCGATTTTCCACTAATGATTCTCGCGTTGAGCGAAACCGCGACGCGAAAGATAGAAGATCCCTGCAACTTCATTGAACAAGATCAAAGAGTTTGACGCAACATCGGTACCGCGAAGGCACACACCACTCAACGACGATTCTGCCCAATTTTTGAAGTGCCACCGTTTATTTAGACCAAAAATTAGCAAAGTTAAGAGAAGGTTTTTCGTTGAAATTCTATAGGCGTCAAATACCCTAACGCCGAATGGGGGCGTTTCTCATTATACACCTGTTCGATAAAATGCCCGATGCGTTCTCGAGCCTCGGTAATATCTTGGTAATCATTGAGGTGAACTTCTTCTTCCTTGAGCGTTCGGATCAACCTTTCGGCGTATCCGTTCTCCCATGGACACCCTCTGCGAGCGACTGAAATCTCAATACCGTGTGCTTTGAGTTTCAAGAGATAAGCACTTGAAAGATATTGCACACCTTGATCGGAATGATGTATCTCCGCAACCCTGTGGTGTAAAGCTTGCTCTAAGGGTTCCAAGGTCAGAGATTGCGTCAAGTGTTGACTGAGTTTCCACCCTCTAATCATGCGTGTGAAGACATCCATGAGCAGAGCGACATAGATGAAGCGGTGCTTGAGGCGGACGTAGGTGATATCGCCCACCCAGACCTG